>DASPXD010000126.1:0-1572 GCA_035637435.1 Gemmatimonadales bacterium | reverse complement strand
AGCCCGGCGTTGTCGGCAGCGCACACCGGTCTTTTTGCCTGTGGCGTTGGTGCGACAATGAGAACGGCAGCAACGAGAAGCCATGCGCGTGTCATGCGAGGATTCCTGCTGGACGTGAGTTGCGGGAATATACAGCTTTCCCGCCAACCCTTGGAACCGCGGAGGTGAGCCGTGCCGTCTCTGAATATCCTGTTGCTCGCTTTACAGGCTGCAACGTCGCAGTCTCCACGGCTCGTGGCTCTGAAACAGGAAGTCGTGCGCGACGTGGCGAGCCGTGCGCAGGCCACGCAGCAGATGGTCGATCAGATCTTCAGCTTCGCCGAGCTGGGATTTCAGGAAACGGAGACCTCACGCTATTTGGTGGATCTGCTTCGCAAGAACGGCTTTAGTGTTCGCGAAGGGGTCGCCGGCATCCCCACCGCGTGGGTCGCGACGTGGGGATCGGGCAAGCCGGTCATTTCGCTCGGCTCGGATATCGACGATATCCCGCAGGCGTCGCAGAAGCCGGGCGTGGCGTGCCACGCCCCGATGATCGAGGGCGCACCGGGCCACGGGGAGGGCCACAACTCCGGGCAGGCGGTGAACATCACCGCGGCGCTCGCGGTGAAGACGATCATGGAGCGCGAGCACCTGCCGGGAACGCTGCAAATCTGGCCCGGCGTCGCCGAGGAGCTGGTCGGCACCAAGGCGTACTACGTGCGTGACGGGCTGTTCCGGGACGTCGACATCGTGTTGTTCTCCCACGTCGACGACAATCTCGCGACCTCGTGGGGCGACGTCGCCGGCAACGGCCTCGTGTCCGTGCTGTTCAGCTTCCAGGGCAAGAGCGCGCACGCCGCCGGCGCGCCCTGGCGCGGCCGCAGCGCGCTCGACGCCGTCGAGCTGATGGACATCGGCTGGAATTTCCGGCGCGAGCATCTGCGCCTGCAGCAACGCTCGCACTACGTCATTCCCAACGGGGGCGACCAGCCGAACGTCGTCCCGCCGACCGCCTCCGTCTGGTACTATCTGCGTGAGCTCGACTATCCGCACATCCAGGAGATGTTCGCGCTCGCCGATACGATGGCGCACGCGGCGGCGATGATGACCAGTACGACGGTGCTGCCGCCGCGCATTCTCGGCTCGGCGTGGCCCGGCCACTTCAATCGCGTCGTGGCCGAGGCGATGTACGAGAACATCAAACAGGTCGGGCTGCCCGAGTGGAGCGAGGCCGATCAGCGGCTCGCCAAGGCCCTGCAACGGGAGCTCGGCGTGCCCGATTCCGGCCTGGCGATCAAGCTCGATACGCTCCGGCCCGCGCTGAAGCCCAACGAGCGCACCGGCGGCGGCTCGGATGATATCGGCGACGTGTCGTGGAACGTCCCGACCGTCACGCTGCGCTTCCCCTCGAACATCCCGGGCTTGCCGGGACACAACTGGGCCAATGCGATCTCGATGGCCACGCCGATCGCACACAAAGGCGCCACCGCCGGCGCGAAGGTGATGGCGATGACGATCCTCGACTTCCTGATGCGTCCCGAGCTCGTGACGCAGGCGTGGGACTACTTCCGCAACGTGCAGACGAAGGACATC
>DASPXD010000125.1:0-26715 GCA_035637435.1 Gemmatimonadales bacterium | reverse complement strand
GCGGCGAAGGCGGTGAGGTCGCGCTCGTACGCCTTCACGGTGTGAGGTGAGTCGTTGCGCTCTTTCTCGAGGAAGGTGACAAATTCGCCGATTGCGTTCATGCCGGGATCTCGGCGAGCTCCTGCGCAAACACCGCCATTTCTTTCAGTGCTCGACTCGCCAGCGCTTCGTTCCTTTTGAACTTGTCTTTGATCGGCGGATCGAGCGGATCTATCAACCCGAAATTCGCATTCATCGGTTGGAACCGTGCCGGCTCCGACTCCCGCAGGTAGCGATACAGCGCGCCGAGCATCGTGGTCGCGGGGGGCTGTACCGGCGCGTCGCCGGCCAGCAGCCGGGCGAGGTTGATTCCCGCGAGCAGTCCCGTCGCCGCCGACTCGGTGTAGCCCTCCACCCCGGTGAGCTGTCCCGCGAACAGCAGCTGCTCATCGTCCCGGGTCGAGAGGTGCCCCGTCAGTGCCAGCGGCGCATTGAGGTAGCTATTGCGGTGAATGCTGCCGAAACGCAGGAACTCCGCCTGCTCGAGGCCCGGAATCGTCCGGAAGATCTTCTGCTGCGCTCCCGTTTTGAGCCGCGTTTGGAAGCCCACAAAGTTCCACATCTGCGCGGCGCGATCTTCCTGCCGCAGCTGAACTACCGCGTAGGGCTCGCGTCCGGTTTTCGGATCGACGAGACCGACCGGCTTCATCGGCCCAAAGCGCAGCGTCTCGAGCCCCCGCTGCGCCATCTCCTCGACCGGTAGGCAGCCCTCGAAGTAGGGCACCTTGTCGAATTCATGACCCGGCACATACTGCTCGCCCGCGAGCAGCGCGGCGACGAACGCTTCGTACTCTTCCTTGGTGAACGGCGCATTCCAGTAGTCGTCGCCGCCGCCTTTGCCGTAGCGCGATGCCTTGAAAAGGCGGCTGTAATCCAGCGAATCGGCTGAGACGATCGGCGCGATCGCGTCATAGAACGCGAGCGACGCGACGCCCAGCCGGGCGGCGATCGCGGCAGCGAGCGCATCGGACGTCAGCGGCCCCGTGGCGACGATCGCCGGCGAGGACAGGGACGTCACTTCCTCTCGGACCAGTGTGACGTTGGGGTGGGCCAGCACGCGCGCCTCGACGGCGTCCGCAAATGCCACGCGATCGACCGCGAGCGCGCTGCCGCCCGGGATGCGCGCGGTGTCAGCGGCCTGCAACACAATACTCCCGAGCAAGCGCATCTCGGCCTTGAGCAGGCCGTGCGCGTGCGTGGGTTCGACCGATTTGAAGGTGTTGCTACAGACCAGCTCGGCAAGCCGATCGGTTTGATGCGCGGGAGTCATCCGAACCGGGCGCATCTCATGGAGTGTGACACGGACCCCACGTTCGGCGAGGGCCCAGGCCGCCTCACAGCCGGCAAGGCCGCCGCCGATCACTCGCACCGCTACGATGCCACCTCTTCCGCCTCGGCGGCTTCCGCTTCGACTGTGACTTGGTGCCCGCACTTGAGACACTTGCGCGTCGTTTCTCCCGTCGTCTTGGACTTGATCTCTTCCATCCCCACAAAGCCGCAGCTGGGACAGGGGACGGCCACCGGCTTGTTCCACGTGGAATAATCGCAGTCGGGATACCGCAGGCAACCGTAGAACGTCCGTCCCCGCTTGGTGCGACGCTCAGCGAGATCCCCGATGCCGCATTTGGGGCACTTGATGCCGAGCGGGACGGGCTGCGTGTACTTGCACTTGGGATAGCGCGTGCAGGCCAGGAACTCGCCGAAGCGGCCGGTTTTGATCACCATCGGCGCGCCGCATTCCTTGCAGATTTCGTCGGACGGCCGGTCGGGCACCCTGTCCTTCTTGATGGACCGCGAGTAGTCGCACTCCTTCGTGGCATAGCGCACGCAGGCGATGTATGGCCCGAAGCGGCCGCTCTTCACCTCGAGCGGGCTGCCGCACTTCGGGCACTTCTCGGCTGCCACGCCCGACAGATCGTGCACTTCGTGGATGATCTTGTTGATGTCGACCGCTTCGAGGGCGATGCTGAATGGCTTCCAGAAGTCGCCGAGCACCTGCTGCCACGCCAGATCGCCTTCCTCGACCTTGTCGAGCTCGGTCTCCATTTGCGCCGTAAACCCGACCTCAAACACCTCCGGGAACGAGCGCTTGAGCACCTTCCAGACGATCTCGCCCTGGGGCGTGGGCTGGAAGCGACGGTCCTTCGCGGTCGCGTACCAGCGTGTGCGGAGTGTCGAGATGATCGCGGCATACGTCGATGGCCGGCCGATGCCCAACCGCTCGAGCTCCTTCACGAGGCTGGCTTCGCTGTAGCGCGGCGGCGGTTCGGTAAAGTGCTGGCTGGGGACGACTTGCTTCAGCTTCACCCGATCGCCCTCGGCGAGCGGCGGAATGGGCTCCAAGCTGTCCAGCGTCTTGGCGTCCTCGGCCTCATGGGCTTCGCTGTAGAGCGCGTGATAGCCGTCGAACACGACACGCGAGCCGGTGGCCCGGAACAGGAAGCGGCCGTTCGCCAGCTCGAAGTCGACCTTGGTCGCTTCGTACACCGCCGGCGTCATTTGCGACGCCAGGAAGCGCCGCCAGATGAGCTGGTACAGCTTAAAGAGGTCGCGCTCCAGGTACTTCTTCAGGTCCTCGGGTTTCAGGCCCACTTCGGTGGGCCGGATCGCCTCGTGCGCGTCCTGGACCTTCGAGCCCCGGCCGCCCTTATGCACGTTCGGCTCATCGGGCAAATAGCGCTTGTCGAACTGCGCATTGATGAATTCGCGCGCCTGCTTGATCGCGGCATCCGACACGCGGACGGAGTCGGTGCGCATGTACGTGATGAGACCGACCGAACCTTGTTCGCCCAGCTCGACGCCTTCGTACAGCTTCTGGGCCGCGCGCATCGTGCGGCCGGCCGAGAAGCCCAGCTGCTTCGCGGCCTCTTGCTGCATCGTGCTCGTCGTAAACGGTGCGGGGGCTTTGCGGCGGCGCTCGCCGGTCGAGACTGACGTGACCACAAACGGCAGCTTTTCGACTTCGGCGACGATGTCGCGCGCCGCCTTTTCGGTCTTGATCTCGGGCTTGTGCCCGTCGAGCTTCTGCAGCCGCGCCTGGAATCCCTGCCCGTCCTTCTCCAGGTCGGCGGCAACCGTCCAGTATTCCTGCGGCACGAACTTCCGGATTTCCTCTTCGCGCTCGATGATCAGGCGGAGGGCCACCGTCTGCACCCGACCCGCCGACAGGCCGGTCTTGATGCTCTTCCACAGCACCGGCGAGGCCTTGTAGCCGACCAGCCGGTCGAGGACCCGGCGCGCCTGCTGCGCGTCCACCTTGCGCTGGTCGATATCGAGCGGATTCGCCAACGCTTCCGCAATGGCGTCCTTCGTGATTTCGTGGAACAAGACGCGGCGGATCTTGCCGTTACCGTCGCCGTTGAGCTGAGAGGCCACATGCCAGGCGATCGCTTCCCCCTCGCGGTCCGGGTCGGTGGCGAGGAGCACCCGGTCGGCCGCCTTGGCCGCCTTCTTGATCTCGGCCAGGGTCTTGGCCTTTTCCTTAATAGTGACGTACTTCGGCGCGAAGTTATTCTCGACGTCGACGCCCAGCTCGCGCTTGGGCAGATCGCGCAGGTGCCCGATGGTCGCCTTGACCGTGTAGCCACGGCCGAGGTATTTGCCGATCGTCTTCGCCTTGGTCGGGGACTCGACAATGACGAGTGCGCCGCCCTTTGCAGGAGCGGCGTCGGGGGAAGTCGTCTCGTTCTCCGCCGGCGGAGCCTCGGCTCGTTTCTTCTTGCGCTTCACGCTAGAGTCTCTATCAGGCACCTATCAACCTCGGTTCAACCGTAATGGGGTTCGCATCTTTACCATCCGGCGCTCGTCTGCGCAAGCCGGACGACCTCATCTGCCACTTTTTCCGCAGGCTTAGCCTCAGTCTGCACCGTGGCGTGCGCCTTGGCGTAGAACGGGTCGCGCGTCTGGAAGAGCTCGCGCATTTGTTCTGCGGGATCTCCACCCATTAACACCGGCCGGGTTCCCGACGGCACGGCGCGACCGGCGGCAACCTCCGCGCGCGCCTTCAGATACACGAAGTACCCGCGATGTTTTGCGGCGTCGAGCGCGCCGGGCTGCGCGGCCCAGCCGCCGCCGGGAACAACCACCGCGGGCTGATTGCTGAGCGCGGTCTCTACTTCCTTCCGCTCCATGTCGCGAAACGCGGACTCGCCCTTTTCCGCGAAGATCATCGCGATCGGTTTGCCTTCCTTCCGGATCAGGATCGTGTCGATGTCCACGAATCCCGCATGCAGCCGCTCGGCCACCATGCGGCCCACGGTGGTCTTGCCGGCGCCCGGCAGGCCGATGAGCACGACGTGTTTTTTCACGACGCCGCTCCTTTGGGCGCGCGCGCGCGCACCTGCGCGAGATAGCCATCCACGTTGCGCTTCAGCTCGCTCAGTGCGTCGCCGCCGAATTTCTCCAGCAGCGCCTCCGTCAGGACGATCGCCACCATCGCTTCGGCAATGACACCCATCGCGGGGACGGCCGTCACGTCCGAACGCTCCGATTGCGCCTGGGCCGGCCCGCCGGTCTTCAAGTCCACGGTTTTGAGCGGCGACATCAACGTCGATATCGGCTTCATGGCGACGCGGAGCACGAGCGGCTCCCCCGTCGTCATTCCCCCCTCGGTCCCGCCCGCGCGGTTCGTCGCGCGCGCGAAGCCCGGCACGATCTCATCGTGCACTTCCGATCCCTTGCGCCGCGCAGCTTCGAATCCCAGGCCGAGCTCCACGCCTTTCACCGCCGGAATGGACATCAGCGCCTGCGCGAGGCGGCCATCGAGCTTCCGGTCCCACGAAACGTGCGACCCCAGCCCCACCGGCACGCCCAGCGCCACCACTTCGACGATGCCGCCCAGCGTGTCGCCGGCGGCCTTCGCCGCGTCGATGCGGCGGATCATTTCCGCCTCGGCATCCTTATCCAGGCACCGAACGGGACTTTGATCGGCGGCGTCGTTGACGGGATGCGGGATGGGGGACGCGGGATGCGCGACGACGCCCCCCAATTCGGCGACGTGCGATCCAATTGCGATCTCGAATTGCCGCAGCAGCTTTTTGCACACGGCCCCGCAGGCAACGCGCGCGACGGTCTCCCGTGCGCTCGCCCGTTCGAGGATGTCGCGCGCATCGGCGCGATCGTATTTCAGCGATCCAGCGAGATCCGCATGGCCGGGCCGCGGCCGCGTCACCTGGCGCCGGCGGCCTAACGGGTCGGGAGTGGCGTCCGCTTCGGGCGCCATGACGTCCTGCCAGTGCTCCCAATCGCGGTTCCAGATCAGCATCGCGATCGGGGAGCCGAGCGTCTCGCCGGCGCGGACGCCGGACAGCCACTCGATGTGGTCGGATTCGATCTTCATGCGCGCGCCGCGGCCGTAGCCGCCCATGCGCCGCTTCAGCTCCACGTCTACGTCGGCGGCGGACACGGGGAGGCCCGCGGGGATGCCTTCGAGGATCCCCACCAGGCCGCGGCCGTGCGATTCGCCTGCCGTCGTGAACCGGAATGTCATCGCGTCTCGACTGCCTCCTATAACAGGGCGAGCCCGACGTGCGTCGGGCTCGCGCATACGGCACCCGGGCCCGGAGGCGCCGGCTTATTTGTTCGGAATCGGCGGCCCCCACATCGGTTTCGACGGGAACGGGTTCGTGATCACCGGCAGCTCGATCATCACAACGCCGGCAGGAGTGACGCCGAAGAGCCACTGGCGTGTGTTGGCCCGGTTGCGCGCGACGCGCAGCGGTCCGGTGATCGGGTCGCGGACCACGATCGTGCCGACCTGCCCAAAGAAGAAGGTATCCCAGACGTCAATATTGCCGTCGGCTCGGGCCGAGAACGCGATGCGGTCATTGGGGTTGCCGGTACCGCCGAACGTCGGCGTGCCCGGCGAGCCGGCCAGGAAGTTGTGGTTGTAGTTCATGTCCATCCCGAACGCCCCGAGCGGCGCGGGGGCCGTGCCTTTGAGCTTCATCCCCTCGTCGAGGAAGTAGATCGAGTCGGCGCGGACCAGGTTCGTGGCGCCGTTGAAGTTGGTCGCGACCGCGTGGAGGCTGACGCCGGTGTTGCTGATGAAGTCGCTCACATCGACCGCGGGCGTCATGCCCTGATCGAGGTGGTTCTCACCGGAATCGGCCGTGAAGTTACCACTTGCAAGGGAACCACCGGTGATGCACGGAGCGAGCATCGGATTATTGATGGTCAGGTCCGCCTTGGTCGTGTACCCGATGACGCGGGCGAACTTGCTGCTGACGTTCCCGCCTTCACCGATGATGCCGTGCGTGAAGTTGCCGGAATTGCGCACGTAGGTCGAATCGCCCAATCCGAAGGCCGCGAGATTGACGGTGACGCCAGCGCACGCGCTGAGGATGACTTTCTGCTGGTTGTAGGGCCGGCCCCGCCGGATGGCGATGCGCAACGTATCGCGGCCGTCGTCGACCAGGGTCGTGTCGCCGGCAAGCTCCCAGAACAGGTGACCGAACAGCTGCGTCGTGTCGGTCGTGTTGACCAGCTTCTCCATCCGGACGGTGGCCTTACCGGTAAACGGCGCCGGCTGGCTCAGCGTCGGAGTCGTCGAGTAGATCGCGTAGATCGAGTCCGAAGCACAGTTCGGCGAGCCGCTCGTCACGCGGCACACCGTGCCGAGGTACTGCGGGCGATCCGACAGGTCGTACAGCACGATCTGCTCGCGCAGCGGCGAGACGAGCACCCTGTACGTCTCGACCAGGTAGTCGGGCAGGTCTTGCCGCCACACGAGCCGGCGCACGCCGGCGCGCACGTCGATGATCGACAGCTCCACGCCGCCCGAGTTCGCGACGACGATCGAGTCGCCGTAGTTCCCCAGCGTATCGCGCGGCCACAGCGCGATCCCCCACGGCACCGGGCCGCCGGTCGGAATGCCGGCCGCGACGAACGACGTGTTGGCCACCTGGAAGATCTCGACGCGCCCGAGTGTCGGGTTCGTGAGATAGAGGCTCGAGTCGTTGCCGTTGAAGATCGCGTCGGCGATACGGCCGCCGAACGGCAGCGGGCGCGTGATGCCCGCCACGACGACGATGGTGTCGATCAGCCCCTGCGGTGAAAGCTGCGGCTGCGAGGACGCCCCGATGCCCTTGCTGCGCAGCGGTGCGCTCGGGATCAGCGTCGTGCTGTTGGTGAAGGAGCAGTTCCGTGCCACCGCCAAATCGCACGCATAGCCCTTCACGGCGATGAACCGCGGCAGCGGCTGGAGCCCCTGCAGGCCCAGCGAGAAATGCCGCGTGACATCGCTGAGGTTGCCGGCGGCCACGTTAACGGTGTCGAATTTCATGCGCACACCGTTCGTGTCCACCTCGAAGCCGATCCACGATATCGCGCTGGGGTCCTGGGCGCGCACGTGCACGGTATCATCCACTTCCACGCGGGGCGCCACCCGGTGGGCGACGATCGGCGGCGTGTTGTCGGTCGCGACCGACTGAATCTGCACGGTGACGACGTTGCTAAAGCCGCGCCGCCCCGCCGAATCCTCGGCGAATCCGACGATGTTGAACGTGCCGCTCGACGGCACGACGACCAGCGTATCCACGTATTCAACCGAATCCGCGAACGGCGGGCCGAACACGATCGAATCGGTGGGCGGCGACGTCGGATTGGTTACGCTCGCGGCCGGCGCGACGAGAAAGCCGATCTTCGCGATCCCGCCCGTCTGGACGGCGATCACGTCCACTGGAATGCCTTTGCCGGTGGACGCCAACGCTCCGGGCGACGGCAGCACCAGCCGCACCCGCAGCGCCTGCACGTTCGACAGAAAGATGAAGATCGTGTCTTCCGAGAAGTTCCCGGCGCCGTCGGTCGCGCGACCCACGATCATGATGCTGCCGCCGGCCCCGGAGCCGGCCCCGAAGGTGAGCGTGTGGGAGACGGCGTAGTTCTTCACGGTCGACGTAAATGTCGTATCGAGCGTGCCGATGAGGCCGCCGCTGAACGTCAGATCGATGTTCTTGAGCCCGAGATTGTCGAGGGCCGAGACGCTGAAGCGCAGCCCGGCGCTGATGTCCTGCGTGTCGCCCGCGGTATTCGAGAGGGAGATGAAGGGCTCTTGGGTGTCACGCTGCACGCCGCCGATGTTCCGCGACGTCTCGCACGCCCACACGGCGAGCGCGAGTGCGCTGATGCCCCAGAATGCGGTACTGCGCGTGACCAGCCGCATGGCAATCTCTCTCCCAGCCTATGGGCCGCGCCTGCCGGCTTACTGCCCGGTGGGCGCGACCAGATCGTCGATGATGTGGGGCGTAATCAGAATGAGCAGATCACGCCGATTCTCCTGTTGCGACGTAAAGCCGAACAGCTTGCCCAGGATCGGCAGATCTACAAGGAAGGGGATTCCCGACTTGGTGACTAGGACTTCCGTCACAGTCAGGCCGCCAATTACGGCCGTTTCCCCATCACTGACCAGGATTTGGTTGTCCGCCTGCTGCGTCTGGAACGTGAATCCGATGTCCACGGCGGCCGGCCGGATGTTGGAGCGTTCGGCGTGCACTTCCATCAGGATCTGGCGATTCGCCGTCACGTGCGGTGTAACGCGCAGGTTGATACCGGTCTGCTGGAACTGCACCGTCGCGCGCGGCACGTTCGAACCAGCCGTTCCACCGGCACTGACGGCGCTCACATCGATGACGCGGATCGGGACACGGTCGCCGACGAGGATTTCCGCCTGGCGGTTGTCGAGCGTCGTGATGGTCGGCTCAGCCTGAATATCCGCGAGCTCGACGCGCTGCAGCGCCTGGACGAACGCCGTGAGGTCGAAGTTGCCGATCGCCGTCGAGAAGATGAGATCGAGCGCCGGGTCGACCACGGCCTGGCTCGCGTTGCCGAGTGCCGACAGCGAGTTCCCGCCCAGCGACACGATGTTCTCGGTCGACGGGAAGTTCTTCGTCGGCACGAGCGCGTCGGGCACGCCATCCAGATCGGTATCGACCGGCTGTGCGCTGCGCGGATCGGGGCGCTGAATGAGCTTGTTGAAGAACTGCGTCGTCGAGCCGAGGTCGTATTTGACGCCCAGCTCCTCGATGTCGGCGCGGTCGACGAAGATGATCTTCGCCTGGATCGAGACCTGCGGCGTGCGCAGGTCGAGCCCCTTCACGAACTCCACCACCTCGTCGATCCGCGAGCTCACCTCGGTGATCACGAGCGAGTTGCTCGTCGAATCGGCGACCGCGGCGCCGCGCTTCGTGAGAATCGACGCCACCGACGGCACGAGCGACGTCGCTTTCGCGTAATTGATGCGCACCAGCCGCGTCGTGATCGGCACGGTCGAGTCGGCGCGGGCCATCTCGATCTTGCTGACGACGTTGAGGATGGCGCCGGGCAACGTCTGGACCGCGAGGCCCTGCGACTCGAGCACCGCATTCAGCGCGAGGTCCCACGGCTGATTCTTGATCTCGGCCGTGACGTTCCCCTTGATGTCCTTGCTCAGAATGATCGTCCGCCCGCTGAAGGCGGCGAAGCCGGCGACGACGTCCTCGATGCTGGCGTTGTCCCATTGCACCGTGATCCGCGGCGCCTGCGACTGCAGCGCGTCGGCGCGGTGCGCCGCGAGGTACTCGTCGATCGACATCGACCGGCCGAGCGTCGGCGTGGTGACGCGCGCGGCCTGCTCCGGCCCACCGGTCACCGGGGGGCTCTCCGCTACGCGGCGAGGGGGGGAGGGGGGGGGAACGCTGGCAGTGGCGACGGTGCTGCTCGACCACGCCGCGAAGCCGGTGCGCTCGGTGCCGATGCGCACCCGCACCTGTCCGGCGGCGCGCTCGACCTGGTAATCCTTCAGCGCGTCGAGATCGATCACCACGCGCACGATGTCCGGTTTGAACTGCGCGTAGCGCACGTTGCGAACGCCGCCGCGGTTCTGGCCGTCGTACAGCGTGGCCGGCGCGGTGAGGCGGACACCGTGCAGATCGATGACGAGCCGTGCGGGATTCGCGAGGGTGAAGTCCTGAATCTCCGCCGTCCCCTGCAGGTCGATGACGATCTCGACCTTGCCGGTGGCCGGCAGCACGCTGACTCCGCGGACCTCGCCGTCCCGGCTGCCACTCGCCATCGGCGTCCCCGCAAGGGCCCGGGGAACGACGACGGCAAGCAGCGCCGCGAAGGGAAGAATGCGCTTCATGGCGTCTCCTCCTGCTTGGCGAGCGACAATGTCTCCTGCCGCTCGAACCCGAATTCCTGCACGGTGAATACGACTTCGCGGGGCCGGATCTGCGTGACCTTCAAGCGCCCGACGATGTCGCCCGCTTTCACCCGATAGATGCGCCGGTTGGTGATGTCCCGCAGGATCGCGACGCTGCGCGCCGCGAACCGCCCGTCGTACACGATCGTCGTCAGCTTCAAGTCGGAGATCAGCGGCCGCACGTCGCCCGACTTGAGGAGCGACATGAACGGATCGCGCCCGCCGCCTTCGTAGGCGAAGACTTCGCGCAGCAGCGTCGCCGGCGGCGCCGTCGTGTCGCGCTCCGCGACCGGCTGTTGCGCGACGAGCGCCGGCGCGAACACGGCGAGCAGCAACCCGATCCTAGCTGCGCGCACGCGCGGCTCCCGGCTTCGGTGGGGGCGGCCCGGCCGACTTCACGAACGTGCGGATCGAAAACTCGGCGAGCAGCAGCGCACCCGCGGTATCCGCCAGCAGCTTCTGGGCGGCGGGCGTCGCGGCCGACAGGATCACGTCCTGCGGCACGACGATGCGCGGCAGCGACGCGATGTCGGCGAGATACTCGCCGATCTGATCGTAGTGGCCGTAGACCTCGAGCCGGTAGCGATAGGTATCGAACGGACTGCCCGGCTCCGGGGCGAGCGGCTGGATCTTGCCGAGCGTCACGCCGCGGACTTTCGCCTTGGTCGAGATGTCGTCGATCAGGGTCGGGACTTCGTTGCGGTCCGGCACGAGGCGGCGCATCAGCTCGAGCGAGCCCTGATACTCCTCCACCCGGCGGCGCAGGTCCTCGATGCTGCCGCTCGCGAGATCGGCCTTGGCGGCGGCGACGATGCGCTCGAGGCTGTCGGCCTCGCTGCGCGCCGCGCCGATCTTCTCGATGGTCGGCTTGTGCACCTGCGTCCAGAAGAAGTAGCCCCCCGCCAGCGCGACGAGGGCGAGCAGCGCCATGATCTGGCCGCGTTGATCGGTCGGTAAACCGAGAGCCATGGCTACCTCACCGCCTGCACGAGCGGCACGGTCCGGATATAGACCGAGTCCGCGATACGGTAGCGGACCGTGACGTTGAATGCCGTCACCGGGCGATCCGCCTCGATGACGGTCTGCGAGCTTGCCGGGGTCACCTCGGTGAACCACGGTGACGCGGCGAGCTGCCGCAGGAACGTCGTGTAGGCCTGAATGTCCACCGTGCGGCCGTCAATCGACACCCGCACCGAGGAGATGCCGGCGGAATCCTCCTCCACCGCTACCGGCCCATTCGCGGCCGGCGCTCCGCCCGGCGGCGCCAACAATGCCGCCACGGACTGCATATGCGTGATCCACGTGTACGGCGGCAGCGCCTTGGTCGCCTGATCGAGGACGTGCGGCCAGATGTAGCGGTCCGCATCGATGTCGCGGATGACGTGGATCTGGTAGAGCAGCGAGTCGCGCACCTTCTCGGCTTGCCGCTTCTGCGCGATCACGATGTCGTAGCGGCGCTTCTCGGTCCGGATGTTCTCCAGCCGCGCTTCCACGGCCGCCAGGCGGGCACGTTCGGTGATGAACAGCGCCGCACCACCGCCACCCACGATGACCCAGGCGATGATCGCCGTGATCAGCCAGGGATCCTTGACCTGCGCGATCAGCCCCTTGAAATCGGGCAGCGAGAGCTTCATTCCCGCGCCCTTCGCTGCCCGCTTCTTTCCTGGGAGTAGGTTTATCTCAATCATGCGGCGCGCCTCAGCGCCAGACCGACCGCCAGCATCAGCAGCGGCGCGACCTCGTCCACCGGCACCGTCTCGAACACGTCATCCCGCACGCGCAAGCGCTGCACGGGATTGGCCAGCTCGATCGCCACCTTGAGCCGCGCGCCCAGTACGTCGTTGAGCCCCGGAATGCGCGCGCCGCCGCCCGTCGTGTACACGCGCGACAGGCCGCCCGCCGAGCGCGACGCGGTGGCCAGGAAGGCCGCGGCGCGTTCGACGCCGACCGCGATTTCCTCACCCCGGGCGCTGACGTAGCCGGCGAGATCGGCGTGCTGCGACGCGCCCTGGATGACCTTCTCGGCTTCCTCACTCGCGAGCCCTTTTTCCCGCTGCAGGTCTTCGCGGAAGCGGCGCGTGCCGACCGAGAGATCACGGGTCAGCACCGGGATGCCGTCTTCGAGGATGTTCACGTTGGTCACTTCGTGACCGATGTTCACGAGACCCACGACGCCCTGCATCGCATCGGGGTGGTTCAGCTCGAAGGCGTTGTGAATGGCGAAGGCGTCGACGTCGATGACCGACGGATCCAGGCCCGCCTCACCCAATAACCCAACCCTGCTCTCCACCAATTCCCGCTTGGCGGCGACGAGCAGCACGTTCATTTGGAGGCCTTCGGCGTCGGGATCGAGGATCTGGAAATCGAGCTCCACGTTCGCCATGTCGAACGGCACGTGCTGCTCGGCCTCCCAGCGGATCACCTCACGGGCGTCCGCCTCTTTCATGCGATCCATCTGGATTTTCTTGACGATCACGTCGCGGCCGCCGACGGCCGTGACGACCGATTTGCGCTTGACCCCGGCGGCCTCGAACAAACCCCGAATAGCCTCCGAGACGAGCCCGGGGTCCATGACCTCGCCCTCGACAATGGCGTCGGCGGCGACTTCGGTGGTCGCGACTTTAGTCAGCTCGGGCTCGCTGCCCCCGTGGTCGATGACCACGAGTTTGATGATACCGGAGCCGATATCCAGGCCGACCGAGGTTTTTTTGCCACCAAATAACCCAAAAAGGGCCATGTTCACCTTTTGGCCTAGAGACAAGTAGGGGCGAGGGCAAACTACAATAGGCCCCGCCCCTTATCCTGTCAAGCCTCGAACCTACTTGAGGCCGAAGCAACAACTGGTTTGCCTACCGATACTTACGCCACTTAGAACAGCTGCGTCCAGCCCCTCGACCGCATCATCGAAATCGGGCTCGTGGCCTGTAAAGCCATCAGAATACTGCAGCTAGAGTAGTTCAGCGTCGCCTTACCACTCAGGTTCTGAATGGACAGGTCGGCGTTCTTGGCCAGGACGCCACCCCAGAAGTGGGCGTCGGTGCTACCGCCACCGGCTGTCTTCAGGTCACCCTGGATGATGACGATGCCAAAGAACTGATACGACCCTTGAACGTTCAAGTCCCCGTCCACCAAGAGGACACCTTGGCCCTGATCGCCGTTGAGGGTGGCCGATCCCGCGATGTGAATAATCGGGAAATAGTCTCCGCACGCCGACAGCGGGTTGATCCCATCGCCCCAGTTCAACAGATCAGTCTTGTCGCACAGCCCCCCGGCGAACCTGGGATTCGTCTTGTAGGTGCCGCCCCCCAGCGTGATAGTTGCGCGCGCTGCCAACTGGGCGAAGGTCGCCCCACCAAATGTCGTGAACGTGCTGTTATTGATCGTC
Organism: Gemmatimonadales bacterium; assembly: GCA_035637435.1. GTDB lineage: Bacteria > Gemmatimonadota > Gemmatimonadetes > Gemmatimonadales > GWC2-71-9 > 20CM-2-65-7. Next base: position 13,114 of record DASPXD010000125.1, on the reverse strand, counting down.
GGGTCGTTCACGACCGCAACCGGGTTCCCCGTCACGCTCCCGTTGCCGGTTTCGGTCACGTTGCCACCCTGGTCCCGGATGCCGACTTGCCCCGGACCCGGAGGATCGCAGTTGGCCCAACCCGTCGGCACCGAATCGGCGCCATTGACGGAGGCGTTACCGGACAAGCTCGTCGAGCCCTGCGTCGTGAGCGACGCATGGATGCCGAAATCGACGGGGGCGATGCGGGTAATCAACCCGACGCGCTGCTGCGCCCCGGCGCCACCTGCCGTCACGCCCGCGGTGGTAGACCGGTCGCGGCCGACCATGTTGAGCAGGAAAATGTTGGGCCCCATCTTGTAGCTGTAGCCGAAGTACGTCCCGGTCCCGTTGGGAGCCTGCGTTGCCGCGACGGCCACCGAATCAGGTGGATAGCTCGGCCGCTTGTTCATCGTCGCAGGGTCCCAGGCCAGCACGCGCTCCTGGGCGCCCGCTTCCGCGACGCCGAACGATGTCAGTACCCGGCGCTGGTTCTCACCGACCCGCTGCTCCTGGGTGCCGGCGAAGAACGCTCCGGCGACCAGCGCCCCCACGACCACCAGGGCGAAGATCGCAACTGCGAGCGCCATGCCGCGCTCGTCACGCAAGACCCAACGCATAAGTTCTCCCTTCAAGTGTTTTGAAGGCTCGGAACCTTCTCCGACCTTCTCCGACCTTCACCGACCTTCACCGACCTTCACCGACCTGCCGCTAGAAGCGGCGGTTATTCCGTATCGCCACACTGGTGACGACGCTGTCCACCGCGATTTGGGCGGCTGCCTGGCCGCCGCGACGCACCGCACCCACCGTCCTGGCCCGCACGGTGATATCGATGCGCGCGACCTGCGTACGCACCGCCGTCACGTTGCCGTTCACGTCGTAGTACTGCAGCGTCAAGCCGTTGGCGAGCAGCGGCCCGATCAGCGGCTGCGTTGCTTGCCCGAAGGGCTGAATACCGAGGTACCAGAGCGCGTCCGTCGGTGACTGCCACAGGGAGTACGTGACGCGCTCCCAGCCGCGCACCGGCGCGCCAACCGTGATCGCGCCTGCCTGGTTTGCCGTACCGAATGGCACCGGTGCCGGTGCCATGTTGAACGTGACGAGCTGCCCGGGCTGGCCCGCTGGGACTCCGGGACAGACCGCCGCGTTCGCGGTGACGACTCCCCCGATCGGCCAATAGTCGTCCAGGCGCGTGGTCTGATTGCCGTCCCAATAGACCAGCAGCGAGTCGGTGTTCTTGACCGGCCGTCCGCCATAAAACCCCATCTGACCCGGTGACCCGCCGCGGATGATCATCGATAGGCCGTTCCAGGACGCGCCGCCCAGCACCGGGATCTGGCACACGAAGCTGAGCCAGCGCATCGCCCGAATCGTGATGCTGGTGGCGGACATCGCGATGATGTCGCCCTCGGATGCGCTCATCTCGCGAAACTCCGCCGGCAGGATCGAGCCTGCCGCGCGGATGTTCTGCGACAGATCGATGCGCTGCGTTTGCGCCATGTACAGGCGCTGGTTGTTCACCAGCACGCGGTACAGGGCGGCGCTCACCAGGCCCAGCAGGACGAGCGCGATGAGCAGCTCGACCATCGTGAAACCGCGGCGCCCGCGGCGCCCGCGGCTCATAGGAATGTGTTGCATGTGATCGTCGTCTCCGTGGAATCGCTGCGCGTCTTGTTTTGTGTCGTCCTATAGGTCGACTTGACCTTCAACCGGTAGTTCTGATTGCCGAGATCCGTGAACGTCCAGGTGTTGGTTGCCACGACGGTCGATCCGCGACTCATCGTCTCGCTGCCGTTCACGCGCTGGGCGTCGATGCACGCCGCGACCCGCATCCGCTCCAGCCGGCGGGCGGCGAACGTGGAGGCCTCCGCGGACCGCTGGCCGCGCGCGATCATGCGCGTCACCAACGCAGCGGTCGTCACCATGCCGAGGACACCCACGGTCAGCACGATGATCGCGATGATGACCTCGATGATCGTGAAGCCGCGCTGATGCTTGAGCGTTGTCATTGCCGGGTCACCTTCCCCACCTCGTTGATGATCACCGAGTCCCGGTAGTGTGGACCGATGATTGTGATCCAGCGCAGCTGGAACTGCGTCGCAATGCCGCGCGGATCGTAGACCACCGACGCCACGCTGGGGGCGAGCGTGACGTTGAACTCCTCGCCCACCAACTTCTTCGTTCCCACCGACACCGAGGCCGCCGGCGGATTGCCGGTGACGCCGCAGGCGGTGACCCAGATGCTGTCCGTCGTCATGTTCAGGGTGCCCGCACAGCCGCGCTGAATAGCGGCGCCGCGCGCCGTCGCGGCCAACGTCGCGATCAGCGCCTTCGAGCTGCGGATATGCTGCTTCTCGAGTCCGTTCTGAAGGCGGGGGAAGCCAATCGCCATGATCACCCCGGCCAGGACGAACACGAACATCATCTCGATAAGGCTGAAGCCTTTGCGACCCATGAGACCTCCGTTGGCTGCCTCACTTACACGTTCCATGCCTATGCGTAAGTGCATGTTAGTGAATAACTTACATATATCACGTATGCTAAGAACCACCGCAGAATCCTGCACGTATGCATGTTTTTGCACTACTCCAGCCCGTAGCGATCGATCTTGTAAAACAGTGTCCGCAGGCTGACGCCGAGCCGTTTCGCGGCCTCGCGGCGATTGCCATCGGCGGCGCGCAACGCCGCGGCGATGGCCTGTCGTTCCGCGGCTTCGACGACGCTGCGCAGGGAATCACTCGGCGTCGACGACTCCTCGACGGCAGGACGCGGCTCGTTGCGGAAATCCCCCGGCTCCAGAACCTCTTTGTTCGATAGCACCGCCGCCCGCTCGATCGCATTCTCGAGCTCGCGCACGTTGCCCGGCCACGGCTGCTGCTCGAGCCACGCGATCGCCTCGTCGCTCAATGACAGCGGCCTGCCAAACCGCTGCGCCAGCCGCGCGGCGAAGTGGCGGGCCAGTGGTGCGATGTCCTCCTCGCGCTCCCGCAGCGGCGGCAGCTCGATCACGACGACGTTGATGCGATAAAAGAGATCCTCGCGAAACCGTCCGACCTTAGTCTCGGCCTCGAGATCGCGCGCGGTCGCCGCGAGCACCCGCGCATCGACCCGGCGTGTCTTCTGGTCGCCGACGCGGCGAATCTCACTCTCCTGGAGGACGCGCAGTAGCTTGGCCTGCAGCCCGACGGGGAGCTCACCGATCTCGTCCAGCAGCAACGTGCCGCCGCTCGCTTGCTCGAACAGCCCTGCCTTGTCGGCCGTCGCCCCGGTAAATGCGCCGCGGATATGACCGAACAGCTCCGACTCCAGCAGCGCCTCGGGGATGGCGGCGCAATTGATGCCGACAAACGCCTGGTTGGCGCGCGGGCTGGCGCGGTGAATGGCGCGTGCGATCACTTCCTTGCCGGTGCCGCTCTCCCCGGTGATCAGGACGGTCGTGTTGTGCTCCGCGACGCGCGCGACGAGCGCCAGCGCCTGCCGCATCGCGCCACTGGCGACGATCAGTCCCCGCTCCGCCGGCCCGGTGGCCAGCTGTGCCTTGAGTCCCGCCACCTCCTGCCGCAGCCGCTCGCGCTCCTCCGCTTTGCGCAGCGTCAGGACGACTTCGTCGGGACGGAATGGCTTGGGGAGATAGTCGTAGGCACCCTCTTTCATCGCGGCAATGGCCGCGTCTTCGCCGCCATAGGCGCTCATCACGATGACGAGGGCGCTGCCGCCGCGCTGGCGATAATTGCGCAGGAAGGTCAAGCCATCCATCTCGGGCATGCGCACGTCGCACAACACGAGGTCGAACGTCTCAGCGATCGCCCGGTCGAGCGCTCGGCGGCCGTTCTGTTCGGCCGTTACGGAATAGCCGGCGTCGGTGAGGAGGAGACCGAGGCTCTGACGCAGGCCCGGCTCATCGTCGACGACCAGGACGCGTTTCATCGGGCCAGCGCGATCGGGAAGAACAGCTTGAAGGCCGCGCCACCCTCGCGCGCTCCATCAACCCACACGACGCCACCCATCTCGTGGACGGAACGGGCGACGATCGCCAGGCCGAGTCCCGTGCCGCGGCCGGGTTCCTTGGTCGTGTAGAACGGCTCGAAAACTTTCTCCCGGTCTTCGGGTGCAACCCCGGGGCCGGAGTCGGCGACGAACAACAGTGCGCCCGGCTGCCCGGCGGCGAACTCGACGCGTGCGGGCCGCCGTTCGGCCACACGGGGGAACGCGGCAAAGCTTGGATCGCTGGCGCGTTTGGTGAGCGACTGCCCAGGCTCGTACGCCCAGCGCCGCGCGCCGATGGTGATCGATCCGCCTGGGGGCGTCGCGTCGACCGCGTTCAAAAGCAGGTTCACGAGCGTCTGCTCGAGCACATGCGCGCGCCCCATGATCTCCGGCACGTGGAGGCCCTCATCGATCTCGGCGCGGACGTGCCGGAACGCGCCCTGGGCACGCAGCAGCTCGAAGGCCCCGCGGACGATGCGCGCGGCGTCCACCGGCACCAGCGGGTCTTCCTGTGGGCGGGCATAGTCGAGCAGGCTGCGCACGATGCGGTCGACGCGGTCGAGCTCGCGCGCCATCCCTTCCGTGACTTCCTGATCGGTGCCACGGCGCCGCAGCACCTCCATGTAGGTGCCGATCGCGCTGAGCGGGTTGCCGACCTCATGGGCGACGCCGGCGGCGAGCCGGCCGATACTCGCGAGCTTCTCCGAGCGCACCAGCTGGCTTTGGGCGTCGAGGAGGCGATCGGTCATGCGGTTCAAACGTTCGGCGAGGGTGGCAAAGTCCCGCGTCGCGGCGTCGGGGGCGCGCGTGGCCAGGTCGCCGTCGGCGACGGCGTCGGCCGTTTCTATCACGCGGGACAGCGGCCGCAGGACGAGGCGGCTGACCAGCGAGCGGCCATAGAGCACGAAGATGCCGACCTCGCCCGCGATGAGCAGCACGATGATCAAGACGCCGCGGTCGGGCGCGATCGCGAGTGCAAAAAGGGATGTCGCGACGCCGACGAGCAGGGCGAACGCGACGAGGAAGGTGAGGTAAAACAGCAGCTCCACGCGGAGCGCCGGTTTTGCCATGGGGCCCAAGATACGGAAAAAAAGAGCGGCGGGGTCTCCCCCGCCGCCCTGATGCGTCAGGCCAGAGGCCTTACGCGCACTTCGGTTCGCCTTCCTTGTTGGCAGGCGCAATCTGCGTCGACCCGACGTAAATAGCGCACGTCTTGGTCGTCGTGGTGTGGCTCACCGTGGCGGTCCAACCGTCGGCCGTGACTTGGATGTTCGGGCCGAGCACGCCACTGGTCGTGTTGTACGCCGTACCCAGGTTATTCGTGTACTTCACCGAGTCGGCGAAGTAGGCCTCTTCGGCCGTCACGAGGTTCCGCAGGTCCGACTTCATCGACGCCAAATACGCCTTCTCCTTCGTGTTCGCGAACTTCGGAATCGCAATCGCGGCCAAAATGCCGATGATCACGACCACGATCAGAAGCTCGATCAGTGTGAAACCCTTGCGGTTCATCTGGACTAACCTCCCCTGTAAGGATCTAAGACATGGGCGACACGTTTATTCCGTGGCCCAAAGAGGCACGAATCATGCCCCCAAGGGATTAACTCCACGCAAGTCCAATCTGGCGGCAGGCTTACGTCGCCAAGTCGGCGTACCCTGACGGTCTAAAATGTCGAATAAGCTCGGGCTTTTTGCAAGTCGCCGCGCCGGACGCAACGCCTGTGTAAGTCATTGCAAATAATTGCGATACCAGGTCGTGTCGCTTGGAAAAAGGACCAGCGCCGAATCCCGGACTAGGGTCGCCCCTGTGCGGTCCCCGCGGTGCAGCTCGAACAGAAACCGCGCCCGCAGCCCGGTGCGGTCCGCGACTCCCGCACTGCGCGCGCGGATGCGCGCCACCAGGGGCGCGGCCGCAGCTGTGTCGCCGAGGCCGAGCAGGAAGATCGCGTGCGCGGCGTCGAGATATGGATCGCCCGAAAAAAGCGAGTCGGCAAGATGATACTGGTGCCTCGCTCCCGCGGTATCGCCACGACCCGCGAGCACGGCAGCCGCGGACGCGTGCCCCAGGTACGACTCGGGGTGCTCGAGCAACAGCGTCAGCAGCTGCGCGCGGTTATCGCGCCACGCCGTAAGGCGCAACAACGATCGCGTGCAGCACGCAACCGCGACGAGACTGAGCACGACGACCGCCGCGCGCCAGCGCTGGCGCTGTTCGAGCCACGCGAACCCGCTGCCAATCAGCGCTGCCGGAAGCGCGACGGCAAGATAGAGGTTGCGCTCCGCCAAAACGATGCCGGAAGCGAACAGCAAATTCGCCGTCGGCAGGTACGACAACGTAGCGAGGCCGGCGACCAACGAAATCGCCGGCGCCCGCCGCCGGCACCAGACGATCAGGATCGGGACCGCGATCGCGATGGCACACCCGATCACCGCCGCGAACGACAGTCCACTGTAGGCGGGGATGACCCGAGGGCTGTAGTCGGAGGACAACGAGACCGGCCACACCAGCAGGACGCAGGCGCGAAGTACGGCGGGCAACGCCACCGCGAGGCGCCCGAGCGCGCTCCTTCCATAGAATACCGCTGCCGCATCGTTCTCACCCACCCAACCGACCCCGAACCAGGCAGCGAGGAAGCCGAGCGTCACGACACCGAGCGCAAGCCAGAACGCGGCTGGGTACGGTGGATCATCCGCCGGCTGGAGCCACCTATCGAGCAGTATGACGACAGCGGCGATGACACCGTGCTCCTTGCTGAACATGGCAAGCGCAGCGCACGCCACCGCCACGATCCACCAGCGGCGTCGCGCCGCGACCACGGCACCGAGAATCCCCGCCGCCACGAGCAGCTCCGCCCGGCCCACCAGATTCGCGACGGCCTCGACGTGCACCGGGTGCCACGCGAACACCAGACCCGCCGCGGCCGCGGCCAGCGCCGGCAGCCAGCGCGCCAGCACGACGACGAGTAACACCGTGGCCAGTCCGTGCCACAGCGCGTTCATCAGGTGCAGCCAGCCAGGGCGGCCGCCGGAGACGGTCCAATCCACGGCATAGCTCAGGATCGTAACGGGCCGGTAGAGACCGGCCTTCGACTCACGCGGCCAGTACGGATCGTTGAACGCGGCGAGTGCCGCGCCGATCGAATGCGCGCCGGGGTTCGACGCGATAATCGCCCGGTCGTCCTGGACGAAACCGTACCGGGCAGTTGGCAGGTAGAGTGCGACGGCAGCAACGAAAACGAGCAGCAGCTCGCGTCTCACGGCATCCGTGCCCACAGAGAATCGGCGGCCGCCGAATCGCCGCGCTGGCGGGCGGCCATCGACTGAATGCGATAGTACCCGCCGCAGCGAAAGCACAGCTGCTCGAGATTCACGAGCATCGAGTCCGCGACACCGAACTGCCCGAGTGTAAATGCAGCATCGGCGCCCGTGATGTAAATCGCCGGGTCGCGAGCGTAGGCACGCTCCGAAATCCGCACTGCCGCCAACGAGCGTGCGGCCTGCCGATGGCTGAGATAGTGGACCGCCATCCGCTGCGGCCCACGGAAGGAGTTGGGAGAATCGGTGAGAATGCTCAGCGTCACAGCGAAGTCGTCACGCCACACCGGCGTCCGCAGCGCGGAGCGAACGCCTCCAGCGAGTACCAGGAGGACGGTCACAACGCGCAGTCGCGCGACATCGAGGCGAGCGAGTGCCGCCCCGGCCGCGACGGCGAGACCGACCGAAGGCAGGTACAACGTGCGCTCAGCCATGAGCACGCCGGTCGAAAACAGCAGATTCGCCACCGGCAGGAACGCGATGGCGATCCACCCCAGGCCGAAGGCTTCGGCGCGCCTGCCGCGCCGCCATGCCAGCACGAGCAGTACGGCCCAGAGCGCCAGGCACGCCAAGCCGAGCGCGAATCGTCCGTCCAGCAGCGAGCGCACGATCGTGCGTTCGCCTGGCGAGTAGTCGACGCGCAGCGTCAGCGGTGCGACGAGCAGGCGAGCCACATCGGCGAGCGCCGCGACCGCGGTGAGCCGCCCCGCGAATGCACTTTCTCCCAGGAACACGGGCGCGATCGCGTGATACCGCTCGTAGGGGTGGAGCACGCTCCATCGCACGACACCGTAAACAAGCGCGATCACAACCCAGCTGACGGCGAACTCGGCCATACGCCGGCGCGTCGGTCGCACGGGCGCCTCTCCTGACGGTCCGATGCCAAGAGCCCAGGCCCAAATGATCAGGCCCGGCGCCACCGCGGCGTTCTCCTTGCTCAGCAGGCCGAGCAACAGGGCGATTCCGCTCCAGATAACGCTGTCGCGCACCACCGCGGCGTAGACCGCGAGACACACAGCTGCCGCCGCCATGAGCTCGGCGCGGCCTATGACGTTCGCGACCGCTTCCACATGGACGGGATGGACGGCGAAGATCGCGCCCGCTACGACGGCGGCGGCCATGCCCGACCAGCGACGCACCAGCGCCGTGACCGCGACGACCGTGCCGGCGTGCCACAGCAGATTCATCGCGTGAAACCAGGTCGGGCGACCGTGAACGAGTGACCAGTCCAAAGCAAAAGTCGCCAGCGGGAGCGGACGGTACATGTGACCGCCCAGGTCGGGTGGCCAGTACGGCGCCGCGAACGCGCCCCACATGCCCCGCATCGAATGGACGAGCGGGTTCCACAGGATGATGTACAGATCGTCCATCGCGAACGAGTTCCACAGGGCCGGCACGTACGGCACCAGCGCGCAGAGCACGACGGCGAGGTACAGCCGGCGGTCTTTACGGTCCACGGTTCACCGCAAAGAGCCAGCGGCCATCGGACCAGCGATAAATGCCCGTCAACCAGCTGGGGTAGGCACCGAGCAGTGCGCGCAACTCGATCGCCGAGGGCGATGTCGCGCTGGCAAGCAGGACATGCGTCACAGCCATGCGCTCGAGGTAGGCCCGATGCTCTGCCGGCGTCGGGCGGATCAGCTCACGCCCGCGATAACTCTCGAGGTAGAGCGGCACCGCCTGGCGGCGGGTGTACAGCCAGACGAGGGCTTCGTCATCCGTCGCGACCACGGCGTCCGCTGGAAGATTCCCGACGACGGGGAGCAGCTCGGCGAAATTGGCCGAAATCGCGCGCGCCTGAGCCTCCCACCACCGCCCCGCGAGGCCCCGCACCTCGTAATGCAGATATCCGCCGGCGACCAGCGCCGCGAGGAAACCGACGGCCATGCGCGCACGCGGCCAGCGCCGCCAGATCTCGAGCATCCCGGCAACCCACACGAGTCCCAGCCAGGGGAGGACCGCCCAGAGAAACCTGTCGGGCGGGTGCGGCCAAATCGCGAGAACCAGAAAGTAGAAGACGAGCGCCAGCCCAATCGCCGAGCGGCGCGATACCACCACCAGGCCGTACAGGCCGACTCCGAGCGCGATCGTAGCGATGATGTCGTAGAGCCAGCGTACAGGAATCCACCCGAATACCAAGGCCTCGAGCGGCCGCGACATGTCGGGGACGTTGACGGCTATCGCCGAAAGACCGGCCTGCCGGAGGTGCGCGGAGTAATTGCCGTAGCCGAGCGCGAGCGCCGGATCGATGAAGCGCGCATGCGTGGTGACCCACAGTCCCCAGGCGACCGCGGCGAGCAAGGGAAGCAGCAGCACGATGACGAGCCTGCGGCGCTGCGCCCCCCCCCTCCCCCCCCGTCGCGCCAGCAAGAAACAGAGAGCACCCGCGACGATCGTGACGCCGATGGATCGCGTCAGCAACGCGAGCGCGCCCGCCGTCCCGGCGATCCAGGGAGAGAATTCGCGATCGGCCGCGATGATGGCGACGGCCAACAGCACGCTGAACAGCGGCTCGGCGAAGAGCACGGACTGCGTCGCCAGGACAGGAATGGCAACGGCTGCGCCAAACACGACCGCCGCCGGAACCCAGCGGCGGAGCCCAGGACCGAGTATCTCGGTGCGCGTCGCATGCCACACGATGAGCCCGGCAGCGCTGGCGCCGAACAGCGCGTTGAGGACCTTGCCGGCCAGCGCCGCGCCGCCGACGGACATGAGTCCAAAAAACGGCGCCAGCACTACGGGATAGAGCGGCGGGTAATGGACGGCCGCCGGAATTCCGGGGAGATTGGGATGGACATAGCCGAGGCCGCTCGTCAGCGCGGTGGCGAGCCCCGCGTACAGGCCGTCGTCGTAGAACACCCCGACGAGCGCCTGATTGAGCGTCGCGATGCCGACGATCAACGTCGCGACGCCCGTAATCAGGCCCGCCTTTACCTCGCTGGTAAGCGCCAATCGCGGTGGTTGCGGGGGACGAGGAGGTTGTAGCGCAGGATGTGAAACAGCGCCGCAAAGCCGTCGCGCCAGGTGATTTTCTTGCCCTCGGCGTACGTGCGGCCGCTGTAGGAGATGGGCATCTCCCAGATGCGTGCGCGGGCCTGCGCCAGGCGCGCCGTGATCTCCACCTCGAAGCCGAAGCGATTCGATGTCAGCGGCAGCCGCTTGATGAGATCCATGCGCACGAGCTTGTAGCAGGTCTCGAGATCGGTGAGGTTGAGATTGGTGAGCATGTTCGACAACAGCGTGAGGAAGCGGTTGCCGACGTAGTGCCAGAAGTAGAGGACGCGATGCGGGCCACCCTGAAATCGCGACCCGTACACCGCGTCGGCCTTGCCACTGCTGATCGGCTGCAGCAGCGCCGGAAGATCGGCGGGATCGTACTCGAGGTCCGCGTCCTGAATCACGAGCGCATCGCCGGTCGCCGCCGCTATGCCGCTCCGAATCCCCGCTCCCTTGCCTCGATTCTTGTCGTGGTGAATCACGTGATCGACCAAACCATCCCTGGCGAGCTGGTCGAGGATTTCCCGGGTCGCATCGGTCGATGCGTCATTCACCACGATGATCTCGACTCGCAGCGGAACGTCGCGAACGCGCTTCAGCGCGGCTTCGACGGTAGCGGCCTCATTGAAGGCGGGCACGACCACCGACAGCAACAGGTTCTTCACGCCGCTGCGCCGATCGCGATGAGCGATTGACCGACTCGCCAGGGGAGCAGCCGCTCCAGCCGGAACAGCGGGACGAGCGCGTCGTACAGTCGCAGCGAGCCCGCCGGAATCGTCTGGCGACGCAAGACGCGCCCGGCGAACCACCATCCGGGTATGCCGGCGATGTTGAAGTATTCGATGTGGGCTACCGTGAAGCCGGTGCTTCGCATCAGGGCCGCGAGACCGGCGCGCTTGTAGCGGCGGTGATGCCCCAACGCACGATCGATTGAGCCGTAGAGCGCCGGCAGCGCTGGCACGAGCAGGACGAGCCGCCCGCGCGGCGCCAGCAGCGCCCGAATAGCGACGAGCGACGCGATATCGTCCTCCACGTGCTCGAGCACGTTGAGGCAGATGACGGTGTCGAAGCGCTCGCCGCCGAGCGCGCTGTGCTCATTCGGCAGATAGAGACGCGCCACCGCGATGTTGGGACGTCCCGCGAATCGCTGCCGCAGCTGGCTCAGGTACTCCTCCCGCGTGTCGCTGAGCACCAGCCGCTCGCGATCGGTGAGAAACGCCGAGAGGTTACCGATGCCGGAGCCGATCTCGAGCACGCGCCGGCCGATCCAGGGGCGCAGGCGATCGAACATCCAGCGGTTATAGCGGACGGCGCCGGAGAGCTGCTCCAGCGTCTCCGCGCCGATCGGGTCACTCGGGTCCGGGGCCAGGGCCTGGGCCTTCGTACCGGCTCAGCTTGCGGTACAGCGTGGAGGGATCGATCCCCAGCACCTCGGCGGCCCGCGTCTTGTTGCCGCCTTCGCTCTGCAGCACCCAGGTGATGTAGGCCTGCTCGATCACGTCGAGCGCTGGATTCTTGTGCAGCCGGTCCGCCACCAGCGGCTCTGTCTTGCGCTCGCTGACCCGGTCCGGGATCGCGGAGCGCGGAATCACGTCCCCCTTGGTCAGGGTGACGGCCCGCTCCAGCGCATTCTCGAGCTCGCGCACGTTGCCGGGCCAGTCGTAGGCCATGATGACTTCTTCAGCCTCGGGCGAGAGTGTCTTCGCGGACTCGCTCCGCTCACCGGCGATATGCCCGAGGAATTCCTTCACGAAGATCGGGATATCGTCGCGCCGGTCACGCAGCGGCGGCAGGTGGATGTTGATGACGTTGAGCCGGTAGTAGAGATCGGTGCGGAACCGCCCGCGTTTGATGTCCTCTTCCAGATCGCGGTTGGTCGCGGCGACCACCCGCACGTCGACGGGTATCGCCTCGGTCCCACCCACCGGGATCGCCTCGCGCTCCTGCAGCACGCGCAGGAGTTTGACCTGCGTGGCGGGGGACATCTCTCCGATTTCATCGAGGAAGAACGTCCCGCCGCGCGCGGCGGCGAACAAGCCCTGCTTGTCACGCACCGCGCCGGTGAACGACCCCTTCACGTGGCCGAACAGCTCGGATTCGAGCAGGCTTTCCGGCAGTGCGCCGCAGTTGAGCGACAGGAACTGCCCTTCGACACGCGCCGACAGCTCGTGGAGGTAGCGGGCGATGACTTCTTTACCGGTGCCCGACTCCCCCTGGATAAGCACCGTGCTCTCGGTCGGGGCCACCTGCTCCGCGAGCCGCAACACTTCGCTGAAGAGCCGCGACTTGCCGAGCGGCTTCACCTGCCCGGAGCGCTCGCGGCGGCGGATTTCCTGCTTGAGCTGCTTGTTCTCCGCCCGCAGGCGCCGGTGCTCGGCGGCACGGCGGCAGATCGCCACCATGTCGTCGTTCGAGAAAGGCTTTTGTATATAGTAGAAAGCGCCCTCGTTCACGGCCTGGATTGCGGTCTGCAGCGACGCCTGGGCGGTCATCAGGATGACGGGCGTCTCGGGGTCCTGCCCGCGCACCGCCGAAAGAATCTCAATCCCGGTGACGCCAGGCATCTTGAGGTCGGTGAGGACGATATCGGGCGCCGACCCTTTGAGCTGCTCCAGACCCGCCTTGCCCCCCTGCGCGATGGTGACGTCGAAGCCCTCGTTCTTCAGCAGGATGCGCAGGGTTTCGAGGATCCCCTGCTCGTCGTCGATGACGAGGATAGACGGTGCGGTGGTTGCCATTACGCGGCTTCCTCCTTCCGACGCGCGGCCGGGAAGTAGATGGTGAACGTCGTCCCCCCCCC
>DASPXD010000124.1:0-2110 GCA_035637435.1 Gemmatimonadales bacterium | reverse complement strand
CGCCTCGGGCAGCGCGGCGCAGTTGACGGCGAGGAACGGCCGGGTCGCGCGGCGGCTGTGGTGATGGATGAATTGCGCAAACAACTCCTTGCCCGCCCCGCTTTCGCCCGTCAACAGCACCGATGCATCGGTCGGCGCGACTTTGCGCGCGCGGGAAATTGCATCGCGAAACGCCGGCGCCAGTCCGAGAATGCGGATCTTGTCGCTGTTCGCGCCGGCTTGCTCGAGCGCTTGCGACCGGCGCAAGGACTCCCGCGCGGACAGGATCGTCTGAGCGGCCTCGCCCACCAGAATATCGAGCTGTACGGCGGAGAACGGTTTGGGCAGGTACGCCCAGGCCCCACGGCCCTTGGCCTCGAGACTGGATTCGAGCGTCGCCTTGCCGGTGACCGCGATGACGCGGGTCATGGGATTGGTGGCCAACGCGACCGTCAGCAGCTCGCGGCCGGGAATGTTGCTCATGTACCAATCGAGCAGCAGGACGTCGAAGACGTTGTGGCGCAGCAGCTCGGACGCCTCTCCCGCCACGCCGGTCGTCGCGACGCAATACCCGTCGTGCGACAGGACGCTGGCGCAGCTTTCGCGCAGCGTCTCTTCGTCCTCGACGATGAGAATCCGGATCGCGGAGTTCAAGGTCCAGTCAGGGGACGGGAAGGTGGAGCGCGAAATAGAAACGCGTCCCCGTGCCCGGGGCCGTCTCGTACTCTAAGCGGCCACCGAGCGCCCCCACGAGCCGTTGCGTGATGGCGAGTCCCAGCCCCGTGGCGGAAAAGGCCGCGTGGCCGCCGTCGCCGCGGCGATGGAACGGCTGGAACAGCGTCCCCTGGGCGTCCAGGGGAATACCTGGCCCAGTATCCTGGACGGCGAACTCCACGCGATCATGTTCCTGGTCCGTCGCACTCACCGTGACGCTTCCGGCGCGCGTGAACTTCAGTGCATTGGTCACGAGGTTGAGCAGGATGCGCTGCAGCTCGATCGGATGACCCAAGCGACGGTCCAAATTGGGCCGGATGAAAGTGACGTCCAACCCTTTCTGGATTGCCAGCGTAACGACGACATCCTGCAGCTCGGACAGCAACTTCGTGACTGAGAAGGGTCGCGCCTCCGGCTCCTCCAGCTGGTCCCACTCGCGCGTCATCTGCGACGCATTACTGGTGAGGGTATTGAGCGCATGCGCGGCGGCGTAGATCAAACGGAGCTGGCGCTGCTGCAGCGGCGTGAGGGGCCCGCTCCAGCCCTGCTGCAGCCGGTCCGCCAGCAGCTGCAGCGCGCCGAGTGGCGACCGCATGTCGTGCACGAACTCGATGAGAAACTCGATGCCGTCGGGCCCTACCAACGGGGCGCCCGGAAGCTGCTGAAAGCGACGCTGGATGGCCGCGCGTACGTGCCGCAACCCGTCGATCGTCGGAAGGACATGAGCCGCTGAACCTTTGCCGGAGCGCCACAGCGTCAACAGCTCGTCTTCCAGCAGATCGACGAGATGCAGGCTCTGACGCAAGGATGGGCGTGGTGTCAGCCGATCGAGAAAAAATGCGTCGCCGCGGTCGGCGGCCAAGAGCGATGCCGCCAGCATCGGCGCGCTGGCGGCGAGCTCGGCGGATCCGCCCGACGATTCACGCCAGCGTGCCTCCACGCGGCGAATCGCGTGCGCGAGCAGACGGTCGCACACACCCGCGACGGGATTAACCCTGACGGGTGGTTCGGAAAAAACGGGTGGTACGGAAATGCGGTGCCGAAGGGGAGGATATGGGGGATAATGCGTTGACGCTGTCACGTCTTGGCGCAGAGACGGTTCAGCCATCCAAACCCCCAAAAAGGGTTGCTTAATGCCCTGCTATTCGAGGGATGAGACTCAATTCCGCGCGCGCGCACAATCGTTCTTTTGTCTAGGTCAGCAATAATCCCTTTGTACGATGCGGAGACCATGCTTTAGTGCTGTTGCAGGGGTGCCACACATCGCGGTCACGACTCGTCGCGTTGCAGCCCGTGCCGGTCCATGAGGCGGTAAAACGTGGTGCGATCGATGCCGGCGCGCCGCGCGGCCTTCGACAAGTTGCCGCCGGCATACGCGATCGCGCGCGTCAAGAACTGCCGATCGAACTTCTCTAAG
>DASPXD010000123.1:0-23876 GCA_035637435.1 Gemmatimonadales bacterium | reverse complement strand
GGGGGGGGGCGGGGGGGTGGCGCGTGCGGACGGGGTACACCGAGTCCAGCAGGTGGCGCATAGGATCGGGGGTGTAGGGAGCACCTTCGAGCAGGCCACCCTCGATATAAAAGGAAGGGGTGGCGTGGGCGCCGGAGCGGGCGGCGCGCTGCGCGTCGAGCTCCACTTCCTGGCGGGCGCCTCCCTCGTTGAGGCAGGCGAGCAGCTTCGCTTTGTCCGTCCCGGCCCGCTGCGCCAGGGCGATCAGCGTAGCGCGCGCCTGGGCGAGCTTGGCCCAGTCGTCCTGCCGCTGATACAGCGCGTCATGCGTAGGCCAAAACCTCCCCTGGCGGGAGGCGCACATCGCCACCTCGGCTGCGGCCATCGCGTTGGGGTGGATGCTCGTGAGGGGAAGGTTGATGAAGACCCATCGCACCTTCCCGGTCTCGACGTACTCCCGTTCCAGGGTGGGCAGCACCGTCACCGTGAACAAGCGGCAGGCGGGACACTGAAAGTCCGCCATCTCGTAGACCGTGACCGGGGCATCGGGACGCCCCTTGGAGCGCTGCGCGAGGGGGTCATTCGCCTGCGCTGCCGCCAGGATCACGACACACCCAGCCAGCCCGAGAGGGAACGCGAGTCTCACGGCAGCAACATACGAAAAACGAGGGGGATGGGGGGGGGGATCAGGGACCCGTTCGGGTCCAGATCACAATGGTGCCGCAGGTGTTGGCGCCGCGAATGAATTCGACGGGGGTTTCGGTGATCGTCCGATAGATCTCAACGCCGATAATGCCGATCGTGGGTAGCTCGAGGCTGGTGGCGTTGTTGGCCGAATGCCCATCCACGACGAAATCGGGTTGACACTCGTTCCGGGCCATGCGCGCCACGCAGCCGCTGTAGCGGCAGATTAACCGTACGCCGGACACGCTCCGGAGCACGTCAGACAGGCGCGTGGCGTCGGCCCGCTTGATGTCCTCTTCCGTGATATAGACCCCGCGGCGCTGTCTACGGCGTTCTTCGAACTCCACCATCACACGCTGATGCCACTGCGTCTCTACGGTCACGCTTGGCAAGGTGATGGCCACCGGCTCCAGCTCGAACACCACCGCCAGGGTCTCGCTCGCGATGAGCTCGATGACCCGCGAGGCGGGCGCATACCCCAATGCCCGCGCCTGGAGCACGTAGGTACCCGGCCTGAGGCCGGTGCCTGCGAACTGCCCGGTGACGCTGGAGCGCAGGCTGATCGGGGTCCCCAGGAGGGCAATCGCGGCGCCTTCGACGGGCTGGTGACTGGACCGGTCGAGCAGCTTTCCGGCGATTCCCGCCGTGCCCTGCCCGGCGCCGGTCCTTAGCATGGCGGCCACGGAGAGGGCGAGGATCAAACTGGCCACCCGCATCCAGGGAACCTTTTGGTGTTGTCCGAATCCATTTTAGCGTCCCGGGGCGGTCTTGACCACCTTCCGCATGCCGGGTTTACTTGGAGAAGTTCGCCGTCAACGAACGGGGATTCTGTCCCAGTGGCCGTCACCCCTTGGGATCCTGCAAAAGTTGTTCCTCCCGTCAGTCGGCTCCGCTCCGCGGCGCCGTGGGACCTCGTTGTGTCTTCCCCCGAAGGGAGTTCTCTATGCTCCACAAGTGTGTGAAGACGTTGTTCGTCGTTTGCGTCGCGGCCGCCACACCGGCGCTCGCGCAGGACGTGACTCTGCGCGGCACGGTGACGGACGATCGCGGTGATGTCGTCCAGGTCGCGTACGTGCAGATCCCGGAGCTCAACCTGCAAGCAATCACGGGAGCGAACGGCCAGTACGCCCTCGTGATCCCCGGGGGCCGCGTGCGTGGTCAGGTCGTGACGCTGCGCGTGCGCTCGATCGGCCACAAACCGGCGATCCGGCCGGTGACGCTCACTCCGGGCGAGCAGACGTTCGACTTCAAGCTCGCGATCGACGTCAATCTGCTCGAGGCGGTCGTCGTTACGGGTGTGCAGGAGGCGACCGAGCGCGGCAAGGTCGGCTTCGACGTCGCCCGGGTGGATGTCGCGAACCTGCCCGTGGCGTCGGCTGATCCGCTGCGTACGCTGCAGGGCAAGATCGGCGCGAACATCGTGTCCGGCAGCGGCCGGCCGGGAACGCAGCCGGCTGTGTTGCTGCGCGGTCCCACGATGCTGAACGCCACGGGCCGCAGCCAGGACCCGTTGTACATCGTGGACGGCGTGATCATCAACGGCAATCTCCCGGAGATCAGCCCGAACGACATCGAGAGCGTCGAAGTCGTGAAAGGCGCGGCGGCGGCGTCGCTGTACGGGGCGCGCGCCGGCAACGGCGTCATCACCATCACGACCAAGCGCGGCACGCGCGCGCTGGAAGGCGTGCGCTTCAACGTGCGCAGCGAGGTCGGCACGAGCGACATCGAGCGCGACTTCGGTATCGCGCACCGGCACGGACTCGTCACGGACGCGAGCGGCACGCGCTTCTGCCAGGCCGTCACCGGTCAGCCGGCGTGCGCGCGGACGTTCGACTACCTGTTTGAGCAGCAGAAGCTCAACAACGATCCCGCCGTCTTCACCGGTGATCCGCCCGGCATGCCGGTCGACCCCGGCTCCAACGCCAACGGCGGTGCCCCGGGGATTCCCGGGAACTGGCTCAAGGAACGCTTCCAGATCGCGGCGTGGCCCGGGGTTTCCTATAACGCCGTCAATCAAACAGTGGCGCCGCATCCGTTCACGAACAACAGCGTCGACGTGACGGGTCGGGTGGGCGGGACGACCTTCTATGCGAGCGCCACGAACCTCGCCGAGCAGGGCGCGATCGAGTTCCTGCACGGCTTCCGGCGCAACTCGTTCCGCGCCAACGTCGATCAGACCATCGGCTCGCAGTGGAGCCTGGCGGTCAGCACGTCGTACACGCGCACGTCGAGCGATGGCGCGAACAACGACGGCGGCAACAACGCGTTCTTTGTGCTCACCCGCCAGCCGGCGCCGGCCAACATGCTCGCCCGGGACTCGCTCGGCCGGCTCTGGATCCGGCCGAACCTGCAGGGCGGCGGCGGCCAGAACGTCAATCCGCTCTATTCGTTCGCCAACGCGCTCCGCAGCGACATCGCCAACCGTTTCATCGCTGGCGCCCGGCTGCAGTACACGCCGGCGCAGTGGCTGAACTTCGATGCCAACCTCGGCTACGATTTGCGGCGCACCACTTTCGCGCAGATCCAGGACAAGGGATATCGCACCAGCAGCTCGGTGCCGGGGACGAACAACGGGTTCATTTTCCGCGGCGCGACGGGCGACGAAGCGGTAAACGGCAGTCTCAACGCCAAGCTGCGCCGCGACATCACATCCGATCTCAAGGGCACGGTGTCGCTGCGCTATTTGTTCGAGCAGCGCGACGCGGACGTCGGCACCGGCCAAGGGCGGTTTCTGTCGGTCAAGGGTGTGACGACGCTCGACAACACGACCGCGTCCAAGCTCGTCGCCTCCTCATTTCAGCGTATCCGGCAGCTCAGTCAGTTTGCCGGCCTCAACCTCGATTACAAAGACCGCTACACGCTCGACGCGCTGATCCGGCGGGACGGCTCGTCGCTGTTCGGCATCGAGAACCGCTGGGCGACGTTCGGCCGCGCCTCGCTGGCATGGCGGGCGTCGCAGGAACCCTGGTGGCCCATCTCCCAGATCAGCGACCTGAAGTTGCGCGGCTCCTATGGGACGGCCGGCGGCTCGCCGCGGTTCAACGCGCAATACGAGAGCTTCACCATCGGCGACGGCGGGATTCTGCTCCTGACCACGCTCGGCAACCGCAACCTGAAGCCCGAGATGCATCGCGAGCTCGAGATCGGGACGGACATGGAGTTGTTCGGGCGCTATGGCCTGACCGCCACCTACGCGCGTTCCAATATCGACCGCCAAATCCTGCCGGTGCCCCTGTGTGCTTGCACCGGCTATCTCCAGCAATGGCAGAATGCCGGCGAGCTGCTCAACATCAGTCACGAGCTGTCGTTGAACCTGCCGTTCATCAACCGTCGCGATGTGTCGTGGTCGATGAGCGTGATCTATGACCACAACGAGAGCTGGATCAAGCGGCTCGACCCAAAGCCCTTCCAGTATGGACCGCCGCAGCAGGGCGCGGAGGGGATGTTCATCGCGCGTGAAGGCGAAAGGGTCGGCACGTTCTACGGCCGCGCCTTCCTGCGCTCCTGCAGCCAGCTCCCGACCGCGTATCAAGGCGATTGCGGTGGCGCCAGCAGCTCGTTCCAGCGCAACGATGAGGGGTGGCTGGTCTGGGTCGGTCCGGGCAACAATCCCGGCATGGGAATCACCGACAATCTGTGGGAGACGTCGCTGCCGGCGAACGTGGCACCGTGGGGCGTCGCGCTGCACTGGGGCATGCCGATCATCCTGCGCGGCAACCCCGTCAATCAGGCCGACGCGCTGCTCGTGCCCCTCGGCAACGCGCTTCCCGATTTCCGATTTGCCATCACGCAGAACGTCCGCTGGCACAAGCTGTCGCTGTATGCGCTGCTGGACGCTGCCATCGGCCAGGAAGTGTGGAATGAAGGCTTCCATTGGGCGCATCTCGACTTCCTGTCCAAGGATGTGGATCAGATCGGCAAGGGCGTCGCAGACGCGAAGCCGCTCGGCTACTACTACCGCGCCGCGTTTCCGGACAACCCCTCGGGTGTGGGGGGATTCTACGACCTCCTGGGTCCCAACAATTTCTCCGTGGAAAGCGCGAGCTATGCGAAGCTGCGCGAGCTGGCGGTTTCCTATCACCTCGGGCGCATCCAGGGCACGGGGGATTGGGAGGTCGCCCTCTCGGCCCGTAACCTGTTCACGATCACGGGATATCGCGGGTTCGATCCGGAAGTGGGGATTCAGGGCAACACCAACACGGACGCCGCGAACTCCCGCGCGGTGAACGCGGTCGACGCGTTCGCGTTCCCGAATCTGCGGACCTTTACGATTCGCGTGGGCACGACTTTCTAAATCCACGGGCCGGCCGGAGCGGCAACGGCATCCGGCCGGCCCAGCGATGCACCTTCATTTATGGAGCGCAGCCCTATGAAGAAACGCTATTTGTTCGGGAGTCTCGTGGTGCTCCTCGCCGGGGTGGGCGTGGTCGCGTGCGCGGATCCGCTCGATGTGCCGAACCAGAACGATCCCGACCGGACCCGCACCTTCAGCAATCCCCAGGACCTGCAGGTGTTCGTATCGGGTCTGTACGCCGTCGCGCTCCAGGCCAACATCACCGGCAGCAATGACGGGCTGCTGACGCAAATGTACGTGATGTCGATGGAGAACACGTCGGGACTCGCAAATTTTGCGATGGGCCCGCGCGGCGCAATTCCCCGCGCCCCGATCACCAATCAACGCGGCTCGCAGGGGAACGCGGGAAATTACTACGACTTCTTCCGCGGTCATCGCGCCGCGCGCGAGGCCGCGCTCGCGATTGCGGCTCTGAAGAAGCTGAACCTCGGTTCAGCCGCCGCCCAGGATCGCGCCAACGCGTTCGCGCGGTTCGTGCAGGGCGTCGCGCTGGGCAACCTGTCGCTGGCGTACGACTCGGCCGCGATTCTGACCGAGTTCGACAATCCCGAGGCCGACGCATCGGTGGTCGTGGCGCTATCGGGCGCGCGCGCCGTGAACGTCGCGGCCCTGGCGTACCTCGACTCCGCGATCGCGATCGCGCAGGCGGATAAGGACGCGTTCCCGCTGCCGGTGCAGGCGAACTTCTGGTTCAACGGTCTGGCGACGACGCAGGCCGAGTTCATCCAGCTCGCGCGCTCGTACAAGGCGATCTTTCGCGCCAGCATCGCGCGCACACCCGCGGAACGCGCGGCCGTGGCCTGGGACAGCGTGATAGCCGACGCCAATGCCGGCATCACGGCGGACTTCGCGCCAACGATGGACGCGGCCAACGGCTGGGACGTCCAGTGGTACCAGCAGATCTACGCCGGCGCGCAGTGGCATCAGATGTCGCAGTTCTGGCTCGGCATGGCCGATACCTCGAACCCGAGCAACTATCTCGACTATCTCAATAAGGCCAACAGCGTTCGGGTGCCCATCCTCATCGTCAGCCCCGACAAGCGCATCCCCTTCGGAACGTTGCGTACGACGCAAAACGCGGCGACCACCACGGGGGGCCAGTCGTTCGCGAATACGCCTTACTTCCGCAACCGGCCGTCGGGGAGCGACGTGTCGGGTGAGCCCCTCCAGGTGTCCATGTACGACTTTTGGCGCGGGCGTCAGTTCCAGCAGGCCGCTCGCGTGGGACGCTACCCGGTCATGACGGCAGCGCAGATTCGCCTGCTCGCGGCCGAAGGCTACATCCGGACAGCCAACTTCGCCGAGGCGATCAGACGCATCAACGTGTCGCGGAACGGCATCGGCGGGCTAGCTCCCATCGACAGCACGATCACAGACACGATCGCGGTCGTCTCAGGCGGCAACAGCTGCGTGCCCAAGGTACCGGTAATGACGTCGCCCCGCACCTTGAAATGCGGCAACGTGTGGGATGCCCTGAAGTACGAATACCGGATGGAAACAGCCTATACGGGTTACGGCTCGTGGTTCTTCGCGATGCGAGGCTGGGGGGACCTGCCGCAGTATACCACCACGCAGTGGCCCGTGCCGTACAACGAGATGGATGCCCGGGGCGAGGGGTTCTACGGCTTCGGCGGACCGGGTGGACAGTCGGCTGCGGGGCCGGGGAACTATGGGTTGTTTAGCGGAGGCGTTTACTAGATGCTGTGGTGGCGCTTCGTAGCACGCCTCGGGCTAGGCCCCGTGCTCCTCGGGGCGTGCTACACCTATCATCCCATCCAAACGCCGTCACCTGAGCAGAAAGTCTCGATGGTATTGACCGACTCTGGCCGGGTCGAGTCGGCCCGGCAGATCGGCCCCGAGACGCAGCGCATCGAAGGCAACTTCCTGTCGGCGGATGACACCGCGTACCTGCTCGCCGTCGCCAGCGTCAAGCCGATCGGGCGCGACTGGGTGCGCTGGAGCGGAGAAGAGGTCAGTGTGCGCCGCGAGTATGTCGCGCAGTTGTACGAGCGGCGGGTCCACAAGACCCGCACGGCCCTGCTGATCGCCGGCGTGAGCTACGCCGTGTTCACGGCCATGGTGCGGTTCGACATCCTGGGGTTCGGCCGGTTCGACAGCATCTCGATCCTCCCCGGCGGCGGGGACCCCGGAGACCAATAGCAAGAGTCGGCAATCCTCAACTGGAGACTGAGCGTGCCTATGAATCGATTTGCGTCTTTCGTGTGTTGCGTTGCCCTGGTCGCCCTGGCGGGTTGCAAGAAGGACGCAACCTTCACGGAACCCATCGGCGACTTTGCCTCCATCACCTGGGCCAATCTCGTGCCCGATACCGGCCAGCTCGATACGCGCGTCATCGACATTGTGAGCAACGCCGGCTTGTTTCGAGCTCCCTTTCGCAGCAGCCTGATCTACCCGACGGGGATCGAGGCCGGAATCCGGCGGATCAAGGTCTTCATCCACAGCGACAACCCCGACACGGCCAAGATGTACTTGGTGGACACGACGCTCACGTTCGTCGCCAATGCGGCTTACTCATTCTACATCGCCGGATTCGCGCGCACCGGGATGAGCCCGAGGGTGCGGGTAGTCCTCACTCCAGCGACGCTGCCCACGGTCGGCGCCGGACAGTTTGCGATTCGCGTACTGAACCTGGCTCCCTCACTCGCTGGCGCGACGACTCCGGACACGACGGTGGCGGTCGATGGGTGGATCAAGCCCGTCACCGCTGTCGCGACGGGGGCACCGGAGGTAGCGAACCTCGCCTTTGGCGGCGTGTCTCCCTATGTCGTGCTCGACACGGGACGGTACGCAGTCTCGCTGACCCCGACGGGCACGGGCGCGGCGCCGTTCGTCGCGGCGCCGGTCGTCCCCGGCACGCGCGGCACGCCATCGGTCGATGCCATCGGTGGGTCGATCGTCGCGGGCACTGTGTTGACGGCGGTCGTAATGCCGCGCTCGGTGCCGTTGTCGAAGGCGCCGCAGGGCGGGTTGCCGAGCTCTCGCGCCACCGACACAACCGTGGCGGAAGCGTCGCGCCGCATGTACCTGAGCGGTGATACCGTCACCGTACAAAGCGGATCGGTGAGTGTTCTCGTGAATCGCAGCGGCGGCAAGGCCGATTCCACGGTCAGCGGCACCGGCACGCGCTCGTCGACGGGAGTCGCACGCGGCGACGTGGTCCTTGTGTCCGGGGCGACGCAGCCCGAGTACAACGGCTGGCAGAGTGTTCTGGCGGTGGCCGATTCGTTGTTCTGCTCGATCGTGGATGCACGTGACACCGCGACGCGCTGCTTCGCGGCTAATGCGGTTGCCACAACGTGGTTCCGGTTCCGGTACAAGATTGCCGGGACGCCGGCGTCCCCGGGCACCGGGACGCCCGTGTATCGGCTCTATCCACCGCTCACGACGTCCGATTTCACCAAGCCGTTCATCCTCTTCATGGTGGACAAGCGGCCGCCGAGTACCACGCCCTAACCCCCCCAATGCACGAACGCCGCCGGCAACTTGCCGGCGGCGTTTGTTTTTCTGTGAACGGCCGGCTCAGGGTCCGGGACGCCACCGTGCCATCGACTCGAGCCGTTGCGTGTTGCTGGTCCGCGTAATGCGCACGCGGTTCCCGCCCGCCGAATCCGACACCCAGATGTCGCCGTCGCAGTCATATGCGATGCGCAGGCCGTCCGGTGCCCAGTCCGGCAGCTCACAGTCCGGATTGTCAGGACTGATTCTCTTGGCATTGGCGCCGGTCGTGTCCATCACCCATATCGCAAAGCCAGTGGTATCGCGGTCGGAGTGAAACGCGATTCGCGCGCCGTCGGGAGACCAGTCGGGCGCGAGGTCCGTCGCCGCATCGTTGGTGATGTTCACGGCCGCGCCGCCCAGCGTGTCCATGATGAAAATGTCGAGGTTCCCGCTGCGATTCGAGACGAACGCGATGCGATCACCGGTCGGAGACCACGTGGGCTGGGCGTCGTCGTGTGGATCGCTGGTCAGCCGATGGATATTGGCGCCATCAGGGTCCATCAGGTAAATGTCGAGACCGGCGCTGTCCCGATCGGACGCGAACGCGATGCGAGTCCCTGCGGGCGACCAGGCGGGTTGCGAGTGGGTGAAGCCGCTGTCGAAGGTTATCTGCGTGACGCTCGAGTTCACCATAGTGAAGATGAAGAGGTCCAGCTTTGTCGAGTCGCTGCGGTTCGATTCGAACACGAATTGCGAGCCATCGGGGGACCAGCTGGGCCAGAAGTCGGACGCGCTGGTGAGCGTGAGGTTCGTGTCGACGCTGGCGTTCGCGCTGAGGCGAAAAATGTCGTAGCGGCCGGCGATCCCGAAGCTGGCGTAGGCGAGATCCCGGCCGGGCGGAACCGGCGGCAGGATCTCATCGGGGCTCAGCGCGCAGGCCGTCAGGGCGACGGCGGCCCACACGATCAGCGTGTTTCGCGTGGGGACGGTGATCATGCAAGCAAGCTACCTCGACGAAAGGCAGGGGGCCACCGATGTAGGGGTTGCCTTGCGGGTCCGTCGCTGCGTGTTCAGTATAGAAGCAACCGTCAACACCTCGGAGGCGCCATGGATCAAATTTCCGTGCGCTGCGTGCTCCATCTTCAACGCAACATCATCATCCCCGGTCGATGTAGTCGCTAGCGGCCAATCGTAGTCGTTTGTGAATGGCCGCTCCGGTCTTCGCACCGGATAATCGCGTTTTCCAATCCGATTCCTTCAACAACCCAGGAAGGGGAATATGCGATTTGCGACTTCGAGAACATTCCTGCCCCTGGCGCCCGCGCTGCTGCTGGCGTTATGCGCGTGGCCGGCGGCGGCGCAGCAGGCGACCATCGAGGGACGGGTCGTGGATTCAACGTCCCGTCAGCCGCTGATTTCCGCCGAGGTGCTCGTCGTTGGAACGACGATTCGAGCGCTGAGCGACCGGGAAGGACGGTTTCGCATTACGAACGCCCCGGCCGGCGCCGTCACATTGCGGGCGAAATTCATCGGGTATCGCGTTGGCGTGCAGAGCATCACGGCAACCGTCGGCCAGACGGCGAATGTGGATTTTCCATTGGTCGCCGCGCCGGTCGGCCTCGAGGCCGTCGTCGTCACGGCTACCGGTAATGCGCAGCAGCGCGAACAGGGCAACGCCGTGCACAGCGTCGATCCGACGGACATCATCTCGAAGGGCGCGCCGACCTCGCTGGCCGACGCGCTGAGCGGGCGGGCACCAGGCCTGTTGATTCAGAATTCGGGCGGGACCACCGGTAGCGGAACGCGGGTGCGCATCCGCGGGTCCAACAGTCTCTCGCTGTCCAATGAGCCTGTGATCTACCTGGACGGCATTCGGGTCGAGAACGGCTCGAGCTCCATCTCCGTTGGCGTCGGTGGACAAACGCCGTCACGGCTCAATGACATCGATCCGAACGACCTGGAACGCGTGCAGATCGCGGGTGGCCCGTCGGCGAACGTGCTGTACGGCACTGACGCGGCGAACGGCGTGATCAACCTGCAGACAAAGCAGGGGAAGGCCGGCCCCACGCGGTGGGACGCGTACGCCGAGGGCGGCATTTCGAATGAGATCACGACCTATCCGGCGAATTACCGCGGCCTCGACGCGCTGGATTCCCTGTGCACGCTCATCTCGACGGTCCGTGCGAGCAACCCGTGCGTGCAGACGCGGTTACTGAGCTTCAACCCGCTCGAGACTAACAGCCCGTTCCGCACCGGGCATCGCCGCCAGTACGGCCTCTCGGCGTCGGGGGGCACCGAGCAGACGACGTACTACCTGGCGGGCCACTTCGCGGACGAGCAAGGGGTGTATGCCGTCAACACGAACCGCCAGACGAGTTTTCTGCTCAACGTCCATCAACTGGTGGGGGCCAAGTTCGACGTGCTGGCGCGCGCCGGCTATACGGCGTCCCGGCTGCGTCTGCCGGAAAATGACAACAACTCCAACGGCGTGCTGTCCAGTGGATTCCTGGGGCGGGCAGATACGATCAACCAGGGATACGGTTTCCTCACGCCGCAGCAGAGCTTTTCGATCCACACCTTCCAGACGATCGACCGCTTTACCGGAAGTATCCTCCCGACGTACCGACCCCAGGAGTGGCTGACCATCAATGGCGCCCTGGGCGTGGACTTTACCAGTCGATTTGATGAAAAGACATTCGTGCCGGGAGCAATTCCGGCGTCGTTCAGCGCAACCTCGAGCGCAGGCAGCCGGGCGGCGAATCCGTTCCAAATCTACAACTGGACCGCGAGCGTGAATGCCACGGCTTCATTCGTCCTGACGCCATCGATCACGTCAGCGACGACGGCCGGTTTTCAGTACTTCCGGGATATCTTCCACGGCGTGCTGGCCAGCCGTCAGAATCAGACGGCGGGCACGGGATCGCTTGGTGGAGGTGTGATTCCGGCGGACAGCGAGACGACGCAGCCGGTCGCGACGCTCGGGAAGTATCTCGACGAACGTGTCGGCATCAACAACCGGATCTTCTTCGACGGCGCACTCCGCACCGACAAGAACTCGGCCTTCGGAGTGAAGTTCGGCAACATCCTCTATCCCAAGCTGTCCGTCTCGTGGGTCATTTCCGAGGAATCGTTCTTCCCGCGCAGCGACAAGGTGAACACGCTGCGGTTACGGGCGGCGTGGGGACATTCCGGAGTCCACCCCGGCCCGCTGGATGGCCAGGAGTACTTCAGTCCGACTCCCGTGGTTGTGGGCAATGTGGATTTGCCGGGGGTCACCGCCGGCAATCTGGGCAATCGCGATTTGAAGCCCGAGCGCACGCGGGAAGTCGAAGTGGGCTTCGAAGCGGGATTCTTCCGGGATCTCGCCCATCTCGACTTCGCGTACTACGACAAGTCGTCGAGCGATGCGCTGATCGCAGTCGTTCTCGAGCCTGGTCTCGGCGGCCCGACGACCCAGTTCGAAAACCTCGGGCGAGTGTCGAACAAAGGCGTGGAGATCTCCGCCAACGTGACGCCCGTACGCCGTCCAAATCTCGAAGTCAATGTGAACGCCAGCGCGTGGGGCAACCGCAACCGGCTCATCGAGCTGGGACCCGGCATCGCGCCGATCACGTTCGGCTTGGGAGGCGCATCACAACGGCATCAGCCGGGCTACGCGTTGGGCAGCTACTTCATGACCCCGTACACGTGGCGGGACGCCAACAGCGACGGGATCGTGGACACGACCGAAGTGACGCTGGGCAGTGCGCCCGTGTTCTTCGGACAGCCGTTCCCGGATCACGGTCTTGGACTCTCCGCAGACGTCACCATCTGGCGTCACGTCCGGTTGTATGCGCTGCTGGACGGGCGCTTCGGGAACAAGCTGTTCAACAGTACCGAGCAGTTCAGGTGCCTGCCGCCCCGCAACAACTGCCGCGCCCTGAATGACACGGCCGCGTCGCTGGCAGACCAGGCCGCCGCGGCCGCCAACCTCAAAGGGACGCAGGCGGGCTACATCGAGGATGGTGGATTCACGAAGCTGCGGGAGGTCTCCGTGACGTTCTTCGCGCCGACCGCGTGGTCTCATGCACTCGGCGCGAGCGACCTCAGCTTCGCCATCGTGGGCCGTAATCTGGCTACCTGGACGAAGTACAGGGGGGTCGACCCCGAGTTGAACGAGGCCGGTCAGAACAATTTCACGACGGCCGACTTTCTGACGCAGCCGCCCGTCCGGTACTTCATCGGACGCGTCAACATCACCTTCTGAGCGCGAGGACAACGCCATGACTGCCAAGTTGCATGACACGATCGGCCCATTGTCCCGGCGCTCCCGCGGGGCATGGGTCAGCGCGGTGTCGCTGGCCGCGATGGGAATGGTATTCGCAGCCTGTCATCTGCTGGACGTCTCCAATCCCGACATTGTGCCGCCGGAGGGCTTGAACAGCACCGCGGCCCTGCCGACGATCCGGGCGGGCGCGATCGGCGACCTGCACATCGCGTACAGCGGATCCGGCGCGCAGGGATCCCTTGGCACGACAGAGGGCGTGATTCTGCTGGGTGGAATGCTGGCGGATGAGCTCATCAACACGGAAACATTCCCCGACCGGATTCTCGCCGACGCGCGCCGGCCGCAACGCGAGAGCGTCACCCTGACGAACGTGTTCCGGAATGTGCACCGGGCGCGGCGCGCGGCAGAGGTTGCCGCCGGCAAGTTCCGGACGTATTCGCCGGATACCACGCTCGACGCCGGGTTGGCGGAGATGCTGAGCCTCGCCGGGTACGCTTACGTCTTCCTCGCCGAGAATTATTGCTCGGGCGTGGCGGTGAGTACGGTGAACGCCAACGGCTCCTTCACCTACGGCGATCCACTGACCACGGCCCAGGTGTTGGATACGGCATTGAACCGGTTCCAACAGGCGCTCACGGCTGCCTTGGCGCTGGACACCGTAAAGGCGTTCGCCGTCGGCGATAGTTCGTTGCTGAAATCGATCAGGGCGAGCCGGACGACCATGAGTTCGCTGGCGCGCGTGGGCATCGGGCGCGTGCTCCTCGATATGGGCAATGCGTCCGCGGCAGACACCGCGGTCGCCGCCGTCGCGACCGCGTTCGCGTATCTCATCCAGCATGATCTGAACACCACGCGGCAGCAGAACGGCGTCTTCAACGGCATCCGCAAGTTCAAGCGATATGGCGTTCCGGATGTCGAGGGACGGGTGGGGCTGGCCTGGCGGTCGCTTACGGATCCGCGCACGCCGTCGTTCCGGACGCCGGCGACGAACAA
Organism: Gemmatimonadales bacterium; assembly: GCA_035637435.1. Taxonomy (GTDB): domain Bacteria; phylum Gemmatimonadota; class Gemmatimonadetes; order Gemmatimonadales; family GWC2-71-9; genus 20CM-2-65-7. Next base: position 10,140 of record DASPXD010000123.1, on the reverse strand, counting down.
GGGCTTCGATGGCTCCACCCCGCAGTGGGACCAGAATCGCTATGTCGACGAGAAGGCCGCCACGCCACTGGCATCAGGCCTCGAGGCTAGACTGATTCACGCCGAGGCCGCGCTGCTGCGCGGGGATACCGCCACCTATCTGAGTACGTTGAACGCCCTGCGGTCGACACCGCCGAGCTACATTCTCAGCGGAACGGCGGTGCTGGCAGCGATCACGCCGGCGCTTGGGTCACCCGCCGATTCGAGCGCGGCAGTGACGCAGCTGTTCACGGAGCGGGGACGCTGGCTGTGGTTGACCGGTCACCGGCTCAGTGATCTCCGGCGTTTGGAACGGCAGTATGCCCGTCCGGACTCCCTCGTGTTCCCGAACGGCGGGTATTTCAAGAGCGGCCTGCAGTACGGGACCGCGACCAGCTACCCGATTCCGCTCGATGAGGACAACAATCCGAAATCCCACGGCTGTTTGAGCACCGCGCCCTAACCGGCCCGGGCTCGCGCAACCGACATGGGGGAGGAGGGAGGAGGGAGGAGGGAGGCACAAGCCTCCCCCTTGTTATTTCAGATTTTCGTTTTGAACAGGATCACACCGCTCACAGCGTTCGAGCCGTAATACGCAGTGCCCTCGATGCCACTGAGGATCTCGATGCTGAGCAACGTACTCGCTGGGATCTGATTCAACGAGCGGAAGTCCGAAAGCTCCGCGCCATCCATGAAGACGAGTGGGGCGTCGCTCAGAAGGATGCTGCTGCGGCCGCGACGCTCCAGGCCACTCGGCTGGCCGTTGCGGTTTTCACGAAACGTGAATTGCGGCGCGAGACGCTTCAACGCTTCCCACGCGGTCTGCGCACCGCTCCGTTCGATCTGGTCCCGGGTGATCACGATATGACCGCCGCCGGAACGCCCGGCGGGAATCGCGTGGGGATGACAATCGGCGAGCGACAGCACGACAAATAGAATCAACAGTGTCGGCTGCGCGACCATACTAGATAGGAAAGAAATGTCCCGGCGACGTCAAGCGTGGCCGGGACTCGTCATCACGCATCCGTTCTGACCTGTCAATCCACGATGGCATCCGGCAGCACGTACTTCATCGGATCGACCGGATGGCCGTTCACCCACACCTCATAATGCAGGTGCGGTCCCGTGGACAACCCCGTCGAGCCGACGTTGGCGATCTTCTGGCCGCGCTTCACGCGCTGGCCGCGAACCACCCAGATCTTCGAGCAGTGCGCGTAACGCGTGACGAGTCCGTAGCCGTGATCGATCGTCAGCATGTTGCCGTAACCTTCGACCCACGAGACCTGCGTCACGACACCGGCGGCGGGGGCCTGGATCTCCATGCCCATCGGCGCGGAGACGTCGATGCCCTCGTGGGGTCGCGCAAGGTGCAGAATCGGGTGCACGCGCTCGCGCGCGAACGCGCTGGTGAGCCATCCTCTGGTCGGCATGATCGACGGCAACGCCGCGTAGCGCTGGCGCTGGCTCGACGCCGAGTCATACGCTTCGTTCAGGGAGCGTACCAGGATATTGGCGCGCCGCGTGAGCTGATCCATGTCCATGCGCGCGGCGAGCGCCTGCTTGCCGTTCGGACCCGAGCCCGCGAGACTGTCGCGCTCGAACCATTGTCCGGCGGGGCCGCCGATGCCGGCCTGCTGGACGTCTTTGTCGATCGGCGACAAGCCGGCGAGCAGCCGCAGCGCCTGCTCGCGCTCGCCGAAGACGTTCAGTGTGTCGCGCAGGCCGACGAGTCGCTCGCGCAGCCGCTGGATCTCGCTCGCGAGCAATTGATTTTCGCGCTCCAGCGCGCGGCTCCGCGTGACGTTGACGCCGCGCGACAGCGCGGTGCCGCCGAGCACGAGAAACAGCAGCGCGACCACGCTGCCGATGCCGACGAGCGCCTTGACGACGGTCTGCGACACCTCCACGGCGCGGGACGAACCCGATCCGTGGGGCACCAGCATGACGGTCCAGCGGCGCTCTGCGGTCTTCTTCTTCATAGGGGGATGGCAAACATAAGACGGGGCGCATCTCCCCGTCAAATCGGGAGTTGTGCGCTCCGTCACGCTTTTTGGGGGCAAGCAGGCTAAGCGGGTGCGGGCTTGGGGAATGGCGGGGGCGGCTTGGAGACCCGCTGCCCGCCGACCGAAAGTTCCGCGAAGTCCGCCAGCGATACCGCTGCGAACGACCGCTCGCCCCCCAACAGCGACCAGATCTCCCGTGCCTTCTCGGGGATAAATGGGCCGGCGAGAATCGCCAGACGCGCGACGCTGCGGACCAGATCGGCGAGCACGGTGTCGAGCTCGGCGTCGCGTTTCGCTTTGGCGAGCTTCCACGGCGCCGTCTCCTCGACGTAGCGATTGCCGCGCGACGCAAAGTCGATGAACAACGCGGCGCCCTGCTGCAGCTGCTGTGCATCCATCGCGCGCGTGTACCCGGCCAGCGTCTCCCGCGCCGCCCGCTCGAGCGGCGAATCGCGTCTCGACCCCCCCGCCCGCGAGTCATCGGGCACGATGCCGTCGCGATAGCGCTGCACCATCGACAGCGCGCGCGACACGAGATTGCCGAACGTGTCGGCGAGATCCGCGGTGTAGCGAGCGTCGAACCGGTCCCACGTGAAGTCGCCGTCGTTCTCGAACCCGACCTCGCGCATGAGGAAGTAGCGCAGCGCGTCGGGGCCGTGCCGCTCGATCGCGGTGCGAACGTTCACGACGGTGCCGGCGGTCTTGCTCATCTTCTTGCCTTCCCACTGCACGTAGCCATGCGCCCACACGACGCGCGGCAGCTCGAGCCCGGCGGCGAGCAGCATCGCCGGCCAGATCACGCAGTGAAATCGCGTGATGCCCTTGCCGACCACGTGCAGGTCGGCCGGCCACAGCCGCTCGTAGCCGGGCTCGGGAAATCCCGTCGCCGACAAATAGTTGATCAGCGCATCGAACCAGACATAGACGGTTTGGTCGGGATCGCCGGGGAAGGGAATGCCCCAGGGCAGCCGCTGCCGCGAAATGGAAACATCCTGCAGGCCGTCCTCGATCAGCCGCACCACCTCGTTGCGCCGGATCGCCGGCTCGACGCCCAGCGCGCCGGTGGCGATCAGTTGCAGCAACCGCTGGCTGTAGGCGCTCAGGCGAAAGAAATGATTGCGCTCTTTGGTGGCGATGAGATCGAGGGTGGGATGCTCGATGCAGTGGCCGTTCGCGATCTGGGCCGGCTGCTTGAACTCCTCGCAGCCGGTGCAGTACAGCCCCTCGTAATCGGCGACGTACAGATCGTCCGGACGCCGTTGCTGAATGCGCTCCAGCAGCGCCACGACGCCGCGCACGTGGCGCGGCTCGGTGGTGCGGATCCAGTCGTCGTTGCTGCACTCCAGCCGCCGCCAGTAATCGGCGAAGGTGGTCGCCATCCGATCCACCCATTCGCGCGGGGTGACGTTGGCCCGGGCCGCCGCCTGGATGACGGACTGGCTATGCTCGTCCATCCCCATGAGAAAATGCACCTGATCTCCCCGCAGCCGGCGATAGCGTGCGATGCAGTCGGCGCCGACTTTCTCCAGGGCGTGCCCCAGGTGGGGATCGCCGTTGGAGTAATCGATGGCGGTGGTGATGTAGAACTTCGCCACTACACCCGCAGCTGGTCCAGCGTGACCACGCGCGTGGTCCCGTCGTCGGCCCGCAGGGTCACCCGCTCCCGGAAGATGTCGATCGACACGACGCGCTCGTTCCCCACGCTCGTCTTCAGCGTCTTGCCTTCCTTCGGGAAGCGTTTGCGCTGCTGCACGTAGAAGTCGTGCTCGTAATGCAGGCAGCACAGCAGCCGGCCGCACGGTCCGGAGATCTGCACCGGGTTGAGCGACAGCCCCTGCGCCTTGGCGAGCGACAAACTCACCGGCCGGCCTTCGGGCAGCCAGCTCGAGATGCACAGCTGCCGCCCGCACCGCCCGATGCCGTCGAGGCGCCGGGCCTCATCGCGCGCGCCGATCTGGCGCAGCTCGATGCGTGTCCGGAAGACCCCGGCGAGATCGCGCACCAGGGCCCGGAAGTCGACGCGCTGCTCGGCGGTGAAGTAGATCGTCAATTTGCGCTTGTCCCATTGCCATTCGGCGTCGGACACCTTCATCGGGAGGGCGTGCTGCCGCACCCGGTCACGCACGGTGCGGCGCACGTCTTCTTCATTGATGCGCAGGTCGGCCGCGGTCTTGCGGTCATCGGCAGTGGCCGGCCGGACGATGTTCCGAATAGTCGTAGTTTCGCCCGCCTTCTCCGCTGGCGGAGAGGGGGCCGGGGGGTGAGGACCGCACGCACCGCACCGCTCACACTTTTTGGCCGCAATCGCGCCGACAGCCGACACGATCCCCAAGTCCTGCCCGCGCTCGACCTCGACGATGACCGCGTCATCGAGTCGGAGCGGGGAGGAGTCTGCGGACGGCCAGCTGAAGTATTCGCGCCGGTTCCCTTTGAACCGGACTTCGATGACACTTGTCAACTCACTTCTCGGTTAGCACACCCATGGAAAGGTACTTCTCTTCGCGGCGTTTGAGGAGCTTATCGACCTTGAACTTGCGCAGCTGGCTCACATGGCGCTGCAGCGCGTCGCCGAGTGACGCGGCCGCCGCTTCGGGGTCGGAATGCGCGCCGCCGGGGGGCTCGGGGATGATCTCGTCGATGACACCGAGGTTCAGCAGGTCCTGCGCGGTGATCTTGAGCGCCTCGGCGGCCCGCTCGCGCTGGCTGGCGTCCTTCCACAGAATCGCGGCGCAGCCCTCGGGCGAGATGACGGAATAGACGGAGTTCTCCAGCATCAGCACGCGGTCGGCGAGGCCCACCGCCAGGGCGCCGCCGGAGCCGCCCTCACCGATCACCGCGGTGATGATCGGCGTCTTGAGCGACGCCATTTCGATGAGGCTGCTGGCGATCGCTTCCGCCTGGCCGCGCTCTTCGGCCCCCAGCCCGGGATACGCACCGGGCGTATCCACCAGCGTGATGACCGGCGCGCCGAACTTCGCGGCCAGCCGCATGAGCCGCATCGCCTTGCGGTAGCCCTCCGGGTGCGCCATGCCGAAGTTGCGGTACAGGTTGTCCTTGGTGTCGCGGCCCTTCTGGTGGCCGATGACCATGACGCTCGTGCCGTCCAGCCGGGCCCAGCCTCCGATGATGGCGGGATCGTCACGGAACAGCCGGTCCCCGTGCAGCTCGACGAAATCGGTGAACACGGTGTTGACGTAGTCGAGTGGGTAGGGACGGCGGGGATGGCGGGCCACCTGGACGCGCTGCATCGGCGTCAAGCTGCGGTAGATCTCGAGCCGTAACGTCGCCAGTTGATCTTCGAGCGGTTTGATGTTCCTGGTGAGCTCCGGCTTCTCCCCGGCGACGCGCTTGAGCTCCTCGATCTGTTTTTCCAGCTCGAGCAGCGGGCGCTCGAAATCCAGGGTGTATGTCGCCATCAGGCCTTCACCAGTTGCACGCCGTCCGCCCCCAAAAGATCCCGCAGCGCCGCCAGCAGGTCATCCGCCGCGTCCACCCGGAAGCTGCGGCTCCGCAGGCGGACCGGCGTGCCGTTCTCGTCGCGTTCCTTGCCGCCATTCTCGTTCCGCCATTCGATGAACAACGGCGTCGGGCCCGGGTGCGCCGCGCACAGCGCCGCGATCGCGCGCGTCGTCTCGGGCTGGGGCCGATTGGCCGCGGTCCACCGCAGCGCTACGCCGATGGCTCCGCTGGGCCTCAGCTCATCGAGCGTCCGTGCCGACTCGACGACGAACGGTGCCTGTTCTTCGCCACGGTCCCGCGCGATGTATCCGCCCGTCAGGACGTAGGCGCCATCGGCGCGGATCACGGCGCTCAGCTTGGCCCACGCCTCCGGGAACACCAGCGCCTCCGCCGCACCGTGAAAGTCCTCGAGCGTGAGGCGCGCGTATTCCGCCCCCGACTTCTTGGAGACTTGGCGCTTCACCAGCGTGACCACCGCCGCGATCGTCACTTTCTGGGGGCTCCATATGCCGAGGGTGGCGGTCGTGCGCGTCCCGAAAAGCTCCACCTCGGCGCGATACTTGGCGAGGGGGTGGCCGGAGATGAAGAAGCCCAGCACCGCCTTCTCGCGCGACAGGCGCTCGTGTTCGGTCCAGGGCTCGACGTCGGGGAGGGGGGACGCGGGACGGGGGACGGGGGTCTCCTCGCCGAATAAGGCATGCTGCCCGGTGAAGCGCTCTTGCTGGCGGACCTGCGCTTCGCTGAAGGCGTGATCCAGCGCCGCCACGAGCTGCGCACGCCCCCCCTCTCCCCCGAGCGAGTCGCACGCACCGGCATCGATCAGCGACTCGATGACGCGCTTGTTGCACAGCCGCAAGTCGATGCGGTCGCACAACTCGACCAGTGAGCGGTACGGTGCGGACCGTCGTCCCGCGATAATGGACGCGATGGCGCCCTCCCCGACGTTGCGCACGGCCCCCAGCCCGAATCGGATGCGCCGGTCACCGACGACCGTGAACTTGTAACCCGATTCGTTCACGTCGGGTGCGAGGACCTGCAGGTCGAGCTCGCGGGCCTCGTTGATGTACTGCACGACGCGGTCGGTGTTACCGATTTCCGACGACAGCAGCGCCGCCATGAACTCGGCGGGATAGTAGACCTTGAACCATGCCGTCTGGTAGGAGAGGATCGAGTACGCGACGGAGTGTGACTTGTTGAAGCCGTAGCGGCCGAACGTCTCGATCTGTGCGGCGATCTCTTCGACCGTCCTCTTGTCGTGGCCGCGCGCGATGGCGCGCTTCACGAAGTTGCCCAGCTCCTCCTGGATCAGCTCCTTGATCTTCTTGCCGACCGCCTTGCGCAGCACGTCGGCTTCGGCCAGCGAGTAGCCGGCGAGCGCGCTCGCGATGCGCATCACCTGCTCCTGATAGACGATCACGCCGTAGGTCGGCGCGAGAATCTCTTCCAGCGCCGGATGCGGATAGCGCACCTTCTCGCGGCCGAGCTTGCGGTTGATGAAGACGAGGTACATCCCCGTGTCGAGCGGGCCGGGGCGGAGCAGGGCGTTCGTCGCGACGAGGTCGTCGAAGCGATCGCACTTCATGCTGCGCAGGCAATCGGTGGCCAGCGGCGATTCGAACTGGAAGATGCCCGCCGTGCGGCCCGCGCGCAGCAGCTCGTAGACTTTGGGGTCGTCCAGGTCGGGCCGCTCGAGATCGATCGTCACCCCATGACGCTCGGCGACCATCTTGGTCGCGTCGTGCAGCACGGTCAGCGTCTTCAGCCCGAGCAGGTCGATCTTCAGCATCCCGACCTGTTCGATGCCGGCCATGTCGTACTGCGTGATGATCGCGTCGGGGGGGGCATCGCTCTTGGAGTCGGGTGCCGTGCACACCGGGACGTAGTCGGTGAGCGGCCCGGGCGCGATGACGACGCCCGCCGCGTGCACCGACGCGTGGCGCGCCAGGCCCTCGATGCGCGAGCCCAGATCGAGGACCTTGCGGATGCGTTCGTCCTGCGCCGCGGCCGCTTTCACCTCCGGCACCTTCTCGCCCGCTTCCGCGAGCGTGACGGAGAACGCCGGTCCCGACGGAATCAGTTTGGTGAGCCGCTCCACGTCGCCCATCTCGACGCGCAGCGTGCGCGCCACGTCGCGGAACGCCGCGCGGGCCTTCAGCGTCCCGAACGTGATGATCTGGCCGACGGACTCGCGGCCGTAGCGCTCGCGGGCGTATTCCAGCACCTCGCCGCGACGCTCGAAGCAGAAATCGAGATCGATGTCCGGCATCGAGATCCGTTCGGGGTTCAGGAAGCGCTCGAACAGCAGATCGAACTTCAGCGGATCGACGGTCGTGATGCGCAGCGCATACGCGATCAGCGACCCGGCGGCGGAGCCGCGTCCCGGGCCGACCGGGATGCCGCGATCGCGCGCCGCCTTGACGAGATCGTAGACGATGAGGAAATAGCCGGCGTAGCCGGTGCGCGTGATGACGTCGAGCTCGTACTCCAGACGCTGCTCCACGGCGGCGGGCAGGGGATCGCCGTACCGCTCGATCGCGCCGCGCCGCGCCAGGTGGACGAGCAGGTCCTGGTCGGACGCGAACTCCGCTGGGCGCGGATACTGTGGCAGGAAATAGCGCTTCTCGAAGTCGAACTCGCACAAATCCGCGACGCGCGCCGTCTCGGCCAGCGTCTCGGACCGATCGCCGACCACCTTGCGCATCTCGGCCTCGGACTTGACGTAGCTCTCCTGCCCGAAGAAGCGGAACCGCTTGGGATCGTCGAGGTCCTTTCCCGTCCCGATCGCCAACAGCACGTCGTGCGCTTCGGCGTCTTCCTTTCTGAGGTAGTGCGCGTCGTTCGTCGCCGCGACCGGGAGCCCCAGCTCTGCGCCGAGGCGGAGCATGCCTTCCGTCACGAGCTGTTCTTCCGCAATGCCGTGATTCTGGATCTCGAGCCAGAAGCCGTCCGGCCCGAACGTCCGCGCAAACCACTCGGCACTCGCCTTGGCCGCCGCGTAATTCCCCTGGCGCAGATAGAGCGCGATTTCGCCCGACAGGCACGCGGCCAGGCCGATGATGCCTTCGTGGTGGCGCTCCAGCACTTCCCTATCGATGCGCGGCCGGCGGTAATAACCCTCGAGAAAACCGATGGACGAGAGCTTGATCAGGTTCTGATAGCCGACCTTGTTGCGGGCGAGTAGCACGAGGTGCGAATACGGGGCCGCGAGGGGGGCGTCGGCGGCGGGCTTCTCGCGCGCTTTGCGGCTGCCGAAGGCGAGGTACGCCTCGAAGCCGAGGATCGGCCGGATCTTTCGCGCCTTCGCTTCGGCGTAGAACGACCACGCGCCGTGGAGATTGCCGTGGTCCGTGATGGCGAGCGAATCCATGCCCAACGCCCGCACCCGGTCCAGCAGGTCCGGGATCCGGTTGGCGCCGTCGAGGAGAGAGTACTCGCTGTGCGTGTGGAGATGAACGAACGGCATGGTTACGCACTTGAAGATGCCGTATTTTGCGCGGTCATGCAATGGCTGATGCTGGCGCTCACGTTCGTCGTCATGGCGGTGTTGCAGCGGCTCGCGCGCGGTGGGGGAGGACCACTCGAAGCGCGCGCGACGCTCGCCCTGGGATTCCTGACGCTCGCGGCGTACGTCGCCGGAACGATCGCACAACGGCTGCGGCTGCCACGCATCGTCGGTTACCTCGTCGCCGGCCTCGCCGCCGGTCCGGCGTGGCTCGGTCTGGTGCGTGCCGACGAGCTCGCGGCGCTCGCCCCAATTTCGCACGGCGCGCTGTCATTGATCGCCTTCGCGGTGGGGAGCGAGCTCACGGCCGACGTGCTGCGCGGCGATCGGCGCCGGGTCATGGCCCGCGTCGTCGGCGGTGCAATGGCAATTCCGTTCGCCGCCGTGACGCTGGTCGTTCTCACCGTGAGTCCCTGGTTTCCGCTGACGGCGCATCAACCGTTCCGCGACGCGCTCGCCGTGGCGCTGGCGTTGGGTGCGCTCGCGACGGTGTCGTCGCCCACGCTGACGTGGGCGGTGATCAACGACCTCGACGCGCGTGGTCCGTTGTCGCGTACCACACTGGACGTGACGGTCATGCAGGATCTCGTGGCGGTCCTGCTTCTCATCGTCATCGTCGCCCTGGCGCTGCCGATCGCCAGCGGCGGCGCCGTCACACCCGGTGTCGCTACCGAGACGTTCCTGCTCCTCGGGGGCTCGATCGTCGCCGGGGCGGCGCTGGGCCTGGCGGCCGGTCAGTACTTCCGCGTGATTCGGGGCCCGCTCGCGTGGGTGCTGGTGATTCTCGCATTCATCGCCGCGCAGGCGGTGCGCCTGCTCGGCCTGGACGCGGTGCTGCTGGCACTCGCCGCCGGCTGCGCGCTGCGGAACACGGCTCCTCAGCACAGTGAGCGCGTACGCGCTGAGCTCAAACGATGCGCGATACCGGTCTATGTCGTATTTTTTGCGCTCGCCGGGAGCAATCTGCAGCTCGGCGTCCTGTCGGACATGTGGCCGTGGGCGCTGCTCCTCGCGGGGCTGCGCGTCGCCGGGTTGTGGGGCGGGCTGCGTTGGGCGGGGAGAGATCCAGCGGTCGGCGCTGACTGGGTCAACTACGGATGGGTGGCATTAATCTCGCAGGGTGGATTGGCTGTTACGCTTGCCGCCGTGCTGCGACGG
>DASPXD010000122.1:0-4112 GCA_035637435.1 Gemmatimonadales bacterium | reverse complement strand
CCATTCGACTGAGAATGGCGTACGCGAAAGCCGCACCTTGGACGGCCGTCACTTCCTGCCGAAGAGACGCACTGTCGCCACGCCGCGGCGCAGCCGGCTGCGGTACCAGAAATCAACGCGCCGCAGGATCCGCACGGGGCCCGGCAGATCGATCGTGCGACTCCACGAGCCCTCATGAAACTGGATGCGGGTTTCCGGGGAAAACGTCTGGCCGTTCCCGAATGTGACTTTAACGTTGTACATCTCGAGGTTGCCGCTCACGACTTCGATCTTGATCGCGGTGAATCCCCCTTCGCGCAGGCCCACGATGATGGCGTCGTGATCGAGCGTGAAGCTCACGCGCCGGGTGCCGAGTAGCTCCCAGTCGGCCGTCGGAATGGTCAGGAGCACTAGAGCGGCAAGGATGACGCGCATGCACGAGTCTCCGAGTCAGGGTTGGTCCGGCGCGCAGTCAACATACAATGTGCGGCGCGGCGGCACTAAACCCGGCTGCAGTCTTTTGGGGATAGATTCAGCCCGTCTCCCTCATGGGATGCACCTATGCGCGCACCGTGCCTTCTGGTGCTCTGCGCTGTTTGCCTGGCGACTCCGCTCGCAACGCAGTCCCAGGCGCATCGATCAGGCCCTGTCGATCCTCGTCTCCTTACGGGACTCGTGTGGCGCAACGTCGGCCCATTCCGCGGCGGACGGATCTCCGCGGCGTCGGGAGTCATCGGAGAGCCCGGCGTGTTCTACGTCGGCACGCCCGAGGGCGGCGTTTGGAAGACGACAAGCGCGGGGGCGACGTGGTACCCGATCTTCGACTCCATCAAGGGCGTCTCGTCCATCGGCGCCGTGGAGGTAGCGCCCTCGGACCCAAACGTGATTTACGTCGGCACGGGCGACCTGAATTCCTACTTCGACGGGCGGGGCGACGGGATGTACAAGTCCTCCGATGCCGGACGCAGCTGGCGTCACATCGGCCTCGAGGGCACACAGCAGATCACTGCGATTCTGGTTCACCCGCGCGACCCGAACGCTGTCCTGGTTGCCGCACTGGGAGGCTTCTTTCAGACCCAGAGCGACGCCCGGGGCGTCTTCCGCTCGACCGACGGCGGCGCGAACTGGGTGAAGACACTGTACGTCGACGACAAGACCGGCATCGGAACGCTCGCCCGCGCGGCAGACGCGCCCGACGTCATCCTAGCTGCCACTATGTTCCGCTCCTTCGCGCCAGGGACCGGTATCTTATTCGGGCAGAGGACCGACACGGCGCAGACCCGCACGCGGCTCTACAAGTCCCTGGACGCTGGGTTGACCTGGCGTGAGGTTTCAGGCGGAGGGCTGCCCCGCCTCACGGGTCGCATCTCTCTCGCGATCGCGGTGGGCACGAACGCTCAGCGCATCTATCTCATCGGCACCTTCGGACTCTACCGCTCCGACGATGGCGGCACGTCGTGGCGGCAGATGGCGGCGGACGACAAGCGGATCGCCAACGGCCAGGGCGGCTATAACTCCGGTGTCGCCGTCGACCCGAAAAACCCCGACGTCGTCTACACCTTCCATGTGACGGCTTACAAGTCCACCGATGGCGGTAACAGCTTCGTGGCCTTCAAGGGCGGCCCGCCCGGCGGTGACGATCCGCAGGTCATATGGATCGATCCGACCGATGGCAAGCGGATACTCATGGGCTACGACCAGGGGGCGATCGTCTCGTTCGATGGCGGCGACACCTGGAGCTCGTGGTACAACCAATCCACCGAGCAGGTCTATCACGTCGCCGCCGACAACTCGTTTCCCTATTGGATTTACGCGACGCAGCAGGACGCCGGCGCCATCGCCACGCGCAGTCGCGGCGACCTGGGGACGATCACGCCCATCGACTGGAAGCCGGTACCCGCCTGGGAGTGGGGCACGATCCTTCCCGATCCGCTTGATCCCAATATCGTCTTCTCGAGCGGACTGAGCATCTCGAAGATCACCTATCCCAGTGGCGCGTGGATTAATGTGGGGCCGGAGCAGGATCCATCGCTCAAGCTGCGCGCCTCACTGAACCTCCCAATCGTCTTCTCGACGTGGCACGGGCAGCGCGAGCTGCTCGCGGGCTATCAGTATCTCATGGCGACGAGGGACGGCGGGGCGACCTGGACGAAGCTGGGTCCCGATCTCAGCCAGACGCGGGCCCACCCGGCCCCGAGCGATTCGAGCATTCCACGTTGTGGGTGCATCTGGTCGATCGCGGCATCGACCGTGCGGCCCGGCGTGATCTGGATTGGGGCCATCAACGGCATCGTCCAGGTGTCGCGAAACCACGGGGTGACGTGGAACGACGTAACAAGCCCGGATATCGGCGTCGGTGTGCGCGTAACGCCCACCTGGGTCGAGGCGTCGCCCTTCGACGCGGGTACGGCGTACACCGCCTTCAACTTGCAGTATCGCGGCGACGTCGCCCCACATCTCTACCGCACTCGCGACTACGGGAAGACGTGGACGAAGATCGTGGCTGGATTGCCGGCAACCTCGCCCGGCGGCGCGTCTGTGCGTGTCGTGCGAGCGGATCCCAAGCGGTCCGGCCTGCTATTCGCCGGCACCGGGAGCGGCGTGTATGTCTCGTTCGACGACGGCGATCACTGGCAGTCCCTGATGCTCAACCTGCCGACTACGATGGTCGACGACATCGCCTTCCACGACGACGATCTGATCGTCGGCACGTACGGTCGCGGGATCTGGGTGCTCGACGACATCGGGCCGCTGCGGCAGCTCAGCACGGCGCTGGCCAGTAACCCGACCCATCTGTTCAAGCCGAGCGAAGCGATTCGTGTGCGACGGAATGTGGACTACAACACGCCGTTCCCCAAGGAAGAACCGCAGGCGCCGAATCCCGCGCCGGGAGCCATCATCTACTACTTGCTCGGCAGCAAACCGTCGGAGGATATCGCGATTGATGTGCTCGATGCGAACGGCAATCTCGTGCGCCACCTGACGAGTGCTCCGTCCACGCCGGTTCGCGAAGCCGCGCGGGCGCCGATGGAACAGTTCTGGCTCGCGCCGCCGAGTGCTCTCTCGGTGAACATTGGGCTCAATCGCGTCGCGTGGGACCTCAGGTACGACACGCCGCCCGCGTTCGCGCACGTCTTCGCGTTTTACGGCAATCCCGGCTCGACGCCTGCGTTGCCTGAAGGACCGCTGGCTCTGCCGGGCGTGTACACCATTCGGCTCAGGGTGGACGGGAAACCCTACACACAGACGCTCACTGTGCGCGCCGATCCTCGCGTACACATCGCACCGGCAGCGCTCGGTGCGCAGCACGCCCTGCTGATGAGATTGAACGGCGGAGTGCATTCGACGTGGGCCGACTTCAAGGCTGTCGCGGCGCTGGGAGCGGCGGTCGCGAAGGTCGCGTCTGATACTGTCTCCGAGGTGGGAAAAGCGGCGAAGGCACTCGCGGCGAAATTGGATTCCGTCGCCGGCGATTCATTGGTGGAGGCGCGCCAGGCATGGGATGCACGACCGGCGACGTGGAGCTTCGTCGACCTGAACGGCGAGTTCGCGATCGAGCTGACCGCGCAGGACAACGCCGACCACGCGCCGACGCGGGCCGCGTTGGCTGTGGCGCGGTCAAGCTGCGAGGAGCTAAGGAAGCTTGTCGAGCGCTGGAGGCGGCTCGTTCGGGTGGACCTGGCGCCGTTCAACCGGACGCTGCAGGGCCATGGAATGACGGCATTGTCGACGCCGCCAGCCGGAGAGAAACTATGCTCTCCGTGAGGCCTCAGTCGAGCCTCGCGAGCTTGTAGGTCTCCTTGGCGAGATCGTACGCGAGGGCGCGCGCCATGCGACGCGCGTCGCTCTCGTCGATCACGTGGCGCGCCACCAGACCGCCGAGATAATTGGCCTCCATGCGCCGCGCGAGGTCGTGCCGCGCCGGAATGGAGCAGAAAGCGCGCGTGTCGTCGTTGAACCCCGCAGTCTTGTAGATCGAGGCCGTTTCGGTTGTCTGCTCGCGAAACCGCCGCATCCCTTCCATCGAATCGTGGAACCACCACGGGGGGCCGAGGCGCACCGCGGGGTAGTGGCCCGCGAGCGGCGCGAGCTCGCGGCTGTACGTCGATTCGTCCAGCGTAAAAAGCACGAGC
>DASPXD010000121.1:0-20867 GCA_035637435.1 Gemmatimonadales bacterium | reverse complement strand
CCGGGACGAACACGCCCACAAGCAGCGGGACAACCGTCAGGTGCAGGCCGCCCGAGATGAAGCCGCCGAGCCCGATTGACTTGAAGATTCTTTCGAGCCACGACGGCCCGAGCCGTCGACCACCGGCGCGTTCCTCGCGATCGCGATCCAGCTCGGCTTTGAATGCAACCTCGAGGTCGCCGTGGTCGAACCCTGCCTTCAACAAACGCCGCGCGCGCTGTATCAGGACAGCGGCAGGCACCAGCGTGATGCCCGCAGCGAATAAACCGTACCCGAGGGCGACCGAAAGGATGGGCGAGGCCGCCACGACCGCCCCGAGCAGGACGAACGGGTAGAGCAACGCTCCGGCATCGTCGAATCGAGCACCGCGCTTCACGAACACGCGTAGCGCGAGCGGCAGCTCGCGGCGCTGCTCCAGTGCCCGACTGAGTTGATCGGCGAGAACCGAAGTCCCCTCAGGCCGGTCATCACGATCCTTCGACAGGCAGCGATCGATCGCCTGCGCGATCCGGCGCGGCACGCCGGGGGCAACCGACGCGAGCGGCGGTGCGGGCTCCGTCACCTGTTTCGCCAACACCTCCGTCGCCTTCTCGCCCTCGAACGGCAGCGTGCCCGAGAACGCGAAGTAGCCGACGATGCCGAGGGAGTAGAGATCGCTGCGCGCATCCACCGCTTCACCGAGTGCCTGTTCGGGACTCATGAATTCAGGCGTCCCGACGACTTCGCCGGTGGTGAGCGCGCCCGCTCCGGCCACGACGCTGGCGATCCCGAAATCGGCGACGAGCACGCGACCGCCGCTTTCGAGCAGGATGTTATCCGGCTTCACGTCGCGGTGGATGACGCCCTGCCCATGCGCGTAGGCGAGCGCCCAGGCGACGTCACGCAGGACGCGCGATGCCTCCGACGGCGCCAATGGGCCGCGCCGCCGCACCCGCTCGGTGAGCGTCTCTCCTTCGATGTAAGCCATCGCGAAGAACACGAATCCGCCGATCTCTTCGACGGCGTGAATCGGGATGACGTTGGGATGGGAGAGCTTGGCGGCCGTGCGCGCTTCGCGCAGGAAACGCTCGCGCAAGTGCGGGTCGGACGCCTTCGACGGCGGCAATAACTTGATCGCGACGGGGCGATCGAGCCGCACTTCGCGCGCGAGATAGACGACCCCCATGCCACCGCGGCCCAGCTCACGCTCCAGCGAGTACCGACCGGCGACGGCGGATTGAAAGTCAAGAAACAACCGATCGGGAGCGGGATGCGTCATGGCACCCCTAAACTAACGTTCTCTCCTCAGGCGGGTGTCTCCAAGCGACCCAGCACCGTGACGACCGACGGGCCCGGCTTGTGTCGCCGCTCCGCAGTGCGAAACAGCGCACGGCCGAGCGGCCCGCGCCAAAACCTCAGGCTCCGCTCACCCAACAGATCGGTACGCTTTTCGGTGCGGGCACGGGCCAGGATGGCTGCCAGTATCGCCGTCGCGGCGCCCGCGGTGACAATGACAGGGACGAACGGCACGATCAGCGCTGGCACCTCGATCAAGTCGAGCATCCCGGCAACGCCCGCCATGCCGGCGAGCAAGGCGAGGCGCGCAAGCCATCCCATGCTGCGCTCGAAGCTGGTGGGGCCGGGGCCGTAGACAAAGGCGAGCTCTTCTCGCCGCCGCGCCTGCCGCGCGGCCAGCGCCGCTACGAGCTCGTCACGGTCATGACCTGCCGCGAGCAGACGGCGCACGCGCGCCACCGCTACGGCGACCGGCAGCATGAGGGCCACGGCAAGCACTCCGGTCGCAGCCGCGCGTACGTCCGCCGTCGCCGGTGATAACCAGACGGCGACAGTCGCGGGCAGCAACCCGACGCCCGTCACGAAGGCGTGGATCAGCGCCGGCGCCTCGAGGTGCGTGCTCCGCATCAGGAACGCCCGGATGGCGAGCGGCACTGCCGGAGGGGCCACGGCTTCCGCGATCGCCCGCACCAGCGCCGCCGCGTCGGGGTAGCGTGCCCATGGCTCCTTCGCGAGGCAGCGGTCCACGATCTGCGCCAGGCGGGGCGGCACCAGCGGCACGACCGTGGCGATCTTGGGAGGAGCATCCGAGATGTGCTGCGCCAGAAACCCCTCGTCGGTGTCCGCCTCGAACGGGAGGCGGCCCGAAAGCGCGTAGTAGGCGACTACGCCGAGGGAGTAAATATCGCTCCGCGCATCGACGAGGTCGCCACTCGCCTGTTCCGGACTCATAAACGGCGCCGTGCCGACCACGTGCCCAGGCGGCGCAGCCGGACGCCCGAGCAGTCCCGGCGAGCGCGACGGCGGGCTGGCATGGGCGATCCCGAAGTCGGAGAGCAGCGCGCGTCCCGTGGCGCCATCGATCAGGATGTTGTCGGGCTTCACGTCGCGATGCACCATCCCGCGCGCGTGCGCGTAATCCAGTGCCTCGCCGATGTCGCACAGCAGCCGGCCGGCCGTGTGCGGATCGAGCGGGCCGCGCGCGACACGCTGCGCCAGGGTCTCCCCGGCGACGTAGGCCATCGCGAAGAACACGAACCCCCCGATCTCGTCCACCGTGAAGATCGGGACGATGTTGGGATGCGTCAGCTGCGCCACGGTCCGCGCTTCGCGCAGAAACCGCGTGCGGCTCGCGTCGTGGCGGGCCAGATGGGGGGGTAACACCTTGATCGCGACCGGCCGGTCGAGTCGTCGTTCGCGCGCCAGATAGACGAGTGCCATCCCGCCGCGGGCGATCGGGGCCTCGATGTCGTAGAGACCGGCCAGCGCAGCGCGCAGGTCGTGCAGCGTGAGATCGATCGTTGTTGTCATCGGGCCCTCCATACCCGGGAGGGGCTGCGCAGGTTCGCTGCTGGACACGCGCGCCATGATGAGCGCAGATTGAGCCGCCTATGACGAGCATCCCAGCCGCGCATCCGGTACCAAAGCCGGCTCCCGCGGGCGCGCCGCACGAACCGTACATTCCCGCAACGCAGGCGCCCGCCGAACTCACACCGCGCGCGATCGTCCTGGGTGTTTTACTAGGTCTCATCTTCGGCGCGTCGAACGTCTATCTCGCGCTGAAGATCGGTCTCACCGTCAGCGCATCCATTCCGATTGCCGTACTGTCGATCACGATCTTCCGCTGGCTGGGCCGCTCGACAATCCTCGAAAACAACATCGTCCAAACCACGGGATCGGCGGCGGATTCCGTATCGGCGGGGGTCGTCTTCACGATCCCCGCGATTTTGTTGATGGGCTACGATCTCGACATCTCGCGCGTGACGATCCTGGCCATCGCCGGCGGCCTGATGGGCGTGCTGATGATGATCCCGTTGCGGCGCGCGCTGATCGTCAAAGAGCACGGCAACCTCCCGTACCCCGAAGGCACCGCCTGCGCCGAGGTCCTGATCGCCGGCGAGCGCGGCGGCATTCACGCCAAGACCGTGTTCCAGGCGTTCGGGATCGCGTTCGTCTACAAGTTCCTGATGACCGCGATGAGGTTGTGGCAGGAATTGCCGGGGAAGGTGCTGCGCAGCTATCAGAGCGCCGAGGTACGGGTCGAGGTGAGTCCGGAGCTGCTGGGCGTCGGCTATATCATCGGGCCGCGGATCGCCGGCTATCTGTTCGCGGGTGGCTGCCTGGCGTACGTCGTGCTGATGCCCGCCATCAAGCTATTCGGCAGCGCGATGACGGAGCCGATGTTCGGCACGACGAAGCTGATCCGCGACATGAGCGCGGGTGAGGTTCGCGCCGCATTCGTGTTCTATATCGGCGCCGGCGCCGTCGCCAGCGCCGGGATCATCGCGCTCGCTCGCTCGCTGCCGACGATCGTCGGAGCGTTCCGGGCCGGCTTCGCCGACATGCGCTCCAGCCGGCTCGGGCAGGCGGTCGCGGCCAGGCTGCGCACCGACGACGACCTCCCCATCAGCCTCACCGTGTTTGGTTCGGTCGTGCTCGCGATCATTCTCGCCTTCCTGCCCCAGATCGGCGTGAACCTGCTCGGCGCGGTGCTGATCATCCTGTTCGGCTTCTTCTTCACGACGGTCTCGTCGCGCATCTGCGGGCAGATCGGCAGCTCCGCGAACCCCATTTCGGGCATGACGATCGCGGCGCTGATCGCGATCTCCTTCATCTTCCTGCTGCTCGGCTGGACCCAGATCGATGACCGCGTGCGCGCCATCTCGATCGCCTGCGTGATTGCCGTGGCGGTGGCGAACGGCGGCAATACCTCCCAGGACCTGAAGACGGGCTTCCTGGTGGGATCGACGCCCAGACGGCAGCAAATCGCGATTCTGATCGGCGCGATCGGCTCGGCGCTGGCCGTCGGCTGGACGCTCACCTTCCTGAACAAGGCGTACAGTTACGAAGTCCCCGAGAGCCGGCCGGGCTTTGTCGCCCCGGCGAGTGGCGCGAGTGCCGACGGCAACGTCGTCGTGCACAGCGAGACGATGGCGCACTTCGGCATCGGCGGCACCGACTCGATCGAAACCAACACGTTCCAGGTGATTCGCGTGTACGTGGAGACGCAGGGTGTGCCTCCCGGCAAATACCTCGTCGAGCCAACGTCGCACGAGATTCGCTACGTCGTGGATCCCGGCATCGGCGGGCGCATCCGCGAATACCGCGGGCACGAACTGAAGCGCCTCGATTCGCCCAAGGCCACGCTGATGGCGTTGATCACCGACGGCATCCTCACGCACAAGCTCCCCTGGGGGCTGGTGCTCATCGGCGTGTTCCTCACGATTGCGATCGAGCTGATGGGCGTGTCCTCGCTGCCCGTCGCGGTCGGCGTCTATCTCCCGCTGACGACGTCCGCCGGCATGTTCGCGGGGGGCATCGTGCGCTGGTTGGTGGAGCGGAAGGTCCGCTCGGACAATCGCTCGCTGGCGGAGATCGAGTCGGGACCCGGCGTGCTGTTTGCGAGCGGCTTGATCGCCGGCGGCGCGATCTGTGGGATCGCCGTGGCGGCGATCGCCGGGTGGGGCAGCACGCGCGGCATGGCGGCCGATTGGCTCGCCGAGAAGCTGGGGCTGTATCACGCGCTGGGCGCGTTCGCCACGTCGGCGATCGCCGCGTTGATCATGTTCGTCATTTTGGGTTTCCTCCTCTATCGGACCGGGCTCCGGAAGCAATAGACACCATATCGACACTATAGTGACAGCATGACCAACACCGTGGGATTTCTGAAGAAGCTGCTCGACACGGCGGGTCCGTCGGGCTTTGAGCAGGCACCCGGGCGGGCCTGGCGCGACGAGGTCGCCGGGTTCGCGGACGACGTGCGTGTCGACGTGCACGGCAACTCCGTCGCCGCGCTGAACGGCAAGGGGAAGCCGCGGGTCATGTTCGCCGGCCACATCGACGAGATCGGCATCCAGATCACGCACATCGACGAGGATGGCTTCCTCTACTTCAGCGGCATCGGGGGCTGGGATTCCCAAGTGCTGGTCGGCCAACGCGTCCTGATCCTCGCGCGCGCTGGCCCGGTCCACGGCGTGGTTGGGAAGAAAGCGATCCACCAGCTGAAGAAGGAAGAGCTGGACCGCGTGACGAAGCTGATCGACTTATGGATCGACATCGGCGCGGCGAATCGCGACGAGGCGGCCGCGCGCGTCCGCATCGGCGACGCCGGGGTGCTGGACAGCCGGGTCGAGGAGTACCCCAACGGCCGCATCGTGTCGCGCAGTCTCGACAACCGCATCGGCGCGTACGTCGCAGCGGAAGCGTTGCGCCGCCTGGCGGAGAAGCGGCCCAAACATGCCGCCGTCTTCGCCGTCGCCTCGACGCGCGAGGAAATCGCCTGGACCGGCAGCGGCGCGCGGACCAGCGCGGTCGGCATCGAACCGGACGTCGCGATCGTGGTGGACGTCACGCATGCGACCGACTATCCCGGCGCCGATAAGAAGCACTCGGGCGATCACAAGCTGGGCGGCGGCGTCGTGCTGTCCCGGGGCTCGTCGGTGAGCGCCGTGGTGTTCGACCTGCTCGTCGAGTGCGCCGAGCAGGCGCAGATCGCATATACGATCCAGGCGGCGCCGCGTGACACCGGCACGGACGCGGACGCCATCTACAATGCGATGCGAGGCATCCCGACGGGGCTGGTGAGCGTCCCCAACCGCTACATGCACAGCCCCAATGAAATGGTGGCGCTGGTAGATCTCGATCGGGCCGCCGACCTGATTGCGGCGTTCGCGCGCCGGCTGGAGCCGGGGATGGATTTCATTCCGCGATGAAAGAACAGGGCCCCGGCAAACTGCCCGGGGCCCTGAGTTGGTCAGGAGCTTACAACACCTACGGCAACATCTCGCCGAAATTGGTGAGCCACAGCGTCCCGATCGTATTGGTGAACGTGTACGCGTAACCGGCACCATTGCAGCCGTCGGCCATAGAACCGACCGGCAGCGTCTGCACATAACCGCCCTGGGCCACGAGACACACGCTGTACGTCGTCATGCCGAGGCCTGTGAAGGAAAAATTGCCGTCGGCATCCGAGGTCCTGGTCGCCCAAACCTGGCCGTTCCACACCAGCTGCACGGTCCACCCCGCGAGACCCATCTCGCCTGAGTAAACGTCCTGGGCGCCGTTGCCATCGAGGTCCTCGAACACCACGCCCATCGCCAGATTCGGCCCAGTCGGCGGCTCCGAAGGCGGAGGTGGCGGCGGCTCAGCCGGAGGCGGCACAGCCGGAGGCGGCTCAGCCGGAGGCGGCACAGCCGGAGGCGGCTCAGCCGGAGGCGGCACAACAGCCGGAGGCGGCACAGCCGGAGGCGGCTCAGCCGGAGGCGGCTCAGCCGGAGGCGGCACAACAGCCGGAGGCGGCACAACAGCCGGAGGCGGCACAGCAGCCGGAGGCGGCGGCACGGGCGCCGGGCACTTGTTCGCCTGGGCCGTTGCGACCGCAGCAGCACCACGCTGGCTGTTGCCGTTCTGGCCAGCCTGCGGAGTGTTCTTGCACTTGTTGTCCGCACTACGTCCCTGCGCAGCGAGCGCCACAAAGGGCATCGCCGAGAGGGCGAGGACGGCTAGGGTGACACGAACGCCTTTCATGATCTCTCCTGACCGAAGAGGTCGGACTACACAGACAGCGCGCACCACGAGGGCAAGAACTGCACCCAATTCAGCAAACAGGCGATAAGACACCTATCGACAATGACATAGGCGCTGCACACGGCATCAAATACGGCCGTGCTGCTGTCAGATTACTCGACGTTGTGTTATGCGGTTTTTATTGCTATCTGCAAGTGACAATAAGGCAGCAATCACGCCCTATTTGCGTTTGAGATCGGCGAGTGCGGATTGAGCAGCGCTACGGACCTGTTTGTCGCCGTCCTCGGTGAGTCCCTCGAGTGTCCCAACCGCCGCCGGCGTAGCTGCCAGCCGCAACGCTTCGACGGCCGTCGCCCGCAACCCTGCCGGCTTGCGGCCGAACAGACGGCCGCCCGGTTGCGCAAACTTGATGAGCGCCTGCACGGCGGCGGAGCTGCCGATCCGTCCTAGCGCGAGCATCAGCTCGCGCTCGACCCCCTCATCCTCCTCCTCTTCCATGGCGACCACGAGCGGCATCGCCAGTGCGCTCGACTTCCGTCCACCGACGCCCAGCGCCGCCTGCATCCGCACCTCCGGCGACTTGTCGCGCAACGCCCGCCGCAGCGGCTCCGCCGCCCCGCTCGAGCCGATCTTGGCCAGCGCCAAGGCAACCGCCTTCCGGACCCGCTCGTCATCGTGATCGAGCTGTTGCGCCAGCGCCGGCACGGCGTCCTCCAACGCCAGCTCGCCCGCCAGCTCGGCGACGTTGCGGACCACGAACCACTGGTGGTGTCCCAGCATGTGCACCAGCTGGTCCGTCCCTTCTTTCATTCCCGTCAACGCCATGAAGATGCCGCGGCGCTCTTCGATCGTTGGCGCGGCGACGAGCAGATCCAGCAGCACTTCCACGCCGTCCTCCCCAGCCCTGCGGAGCACGAGCAGCGCGTCATCCCGCTCGAGCGGGCTGTTGGCGAGCTCCGCGACGCCTTCGAGCAACGCCTTGTTGTACATCCGCTTCAAGGCGATCGAGTACTGACGGCGCCGGGTCGCGTCGCTGACCTGCTGCTCGGCACGCACGATCCCGACGACGATAGTGAGCGCCTGCGCGATGCGATGGGTCTTCATCGCCGTCTCGAGCTGCCGGCCGAGTATGGCCAGTAGCTCCCCGACATGCGGCCCGTCGGGCTGTTGCTGCACCTGCGAGATCAAGTCCGCGACGGGGCGCGTGGCGGCTGCGGCCGGCGAGAATGCGGCACTGTCGACCGTGGACTCCCGGACGATGTCCGGGATGTCCGGACCGGGGGCCTCGTGGCTGACTTTGGGCTCGGCCCGCAAGGGCGCGGAGGCCACGGGCGTCTGGACGAGAAAAGATTGGATCGTCACCGCGATGCGAGTCGCCTCTCGAGCCTTGAGCCGCGCGGCGATGTCTTCTTCTCCCGGCTGCTCGGCGATGGCGCGCAACAGCTCGAACGCCTCGCCCACCGGGGGATCGGGTGAAATCCTGATCTCTTTGACGGAATGAAGCTCGAGGCGCTGCAGCATTGAGTATTCTTCAATACTCGAGCCCGAGTTGAGGACCGTACCGTTGATCACGAGACGGCCATCCTCCACGGCGATTGTCATCCCCTCGAGCTTGAGCAGGCCCGCCAACGCCCGGAACTGGGCCTTCTGCTCGTCCTTCGCTTCAGGGTCGCGAAATCGATCGAGGGTACGCGCAAATTGCGCAGCGAATTCCCGCGGGGTGGCCATGGGGAGGCTCAATCTATAGAGTACGGCCTATGATCGCACTGTTACTCCTCACGTTCAGCCTCGCGAGCAGCCAGCAGGACACGCTTGCGCCCGCAGCGCGTCGCGTGCAGCGCGGCACATGACAGCGGGTGTCTCGGAAGCGGCCAAGGTGGTACGCGCGCTGCGCGCCGCACACCTGCACGATGGCGGCCGGCCGGCATTGCTCCAGATGGCATGTGAGCGCATCCGGTCGTGGGGGCCGCCCTACACCTCCGTCTATGCGTACATGATGCACGGCGACGAGCTGCAGCTCGAAGCGCATGCCGGGCGTGATACCGAGCATAAGCGGATCCCAGTGGGCAAAGGGGTGTGCGGCACGGCGGTCGCGGAAAAGCGGGATCAGAATGTCGCGGACGTGAATGCGGTGGGGGGAGGCAACTATATCGCGTGCAATGCGTTCACCAAGTCGGAGCTGGTCGTGCTGATCCGGCGCGGCGACCACATCCTGGGACAGCTCGACATCGACTCCGACGTACGCGCCGGATTCGGCGAGCGCGAGCATGCCGATGTAAAGGAAGTCGCCGACGCATTGGCCGTTCTATTGTAGTTCCTCTATTCACCAGGCAGGTCGGGAGCGGGCCGCTGGTCGTCGTGTTGCACGGCGGTCCTGGAGCCCATCACGACTACCTCCTGCCGCAGTACGATCTCCTCGCCCAGGCACGCGCTCTCCTTTATTACGACCAGCGGGGCGGTGGGCAGTCTCCGGTGCCGCGCGATACGCCGCTGGGCTGGCGCGAGCACGTCGCCGACCTCGACGGCCTGCGCGAGCGCCTCGGCCTCGACCGGGTGGTCCTGTGCGGATACTCCTGGGGTGGCTTGCTGGCAGTCCTCTATCTCCTCGAGTACCCGACACGCGTGGAGCGGCTCGCGCTCGTGTCGCCTGCCTCGATTACAGTCGAGTATCGCAGACAGTTTGACGAGGAGTTCGCCCGCCGCATGGAGGCTCCCGAGATCCAGCGCGCGCGCGACGCCTTACGCGCCAGCGGGTTGCGCGAGCGCGATCCCGCCGCGTACCAGCGTCGTGCGTTCGAGCTGTCGGTCGCCGGCTATTTCCGCGATTTCCACGACGCAAAGAATCTCACGGCGTTCCGGGTGAACGCCCGCACGCAGCAGGCGGTATGGGATAGCCTCGGCGAGTACGATCTGCGTCCTCAGCTCCGGGATCTCTCATCCCGCGTCCCCCTTCCCCCGTCCGTCGTCGTTCACGGCAGGTACGATCCGATCCCGATTGCCGGCTCCCGCGAGCTGGCGACGCTGCTCAACGCCCGGCTGGTCGAGCTGCCGGTCGGACACTGCCCGCACGTCGAAGCCACCGCTCAGTTCGTGCGAGCGTTGGACGACTTCTTGCCCAAACAATGAGGCCGACGCCGTTCGGATTGGCCTTCGGGGACATCGCGCCGCGGCGTTTTCCCGCGATTGCGGAAGCCTTGCAACAGGACGGTTCGGCAGCGAGCGATCGCGATCGCTTCATGCTGCTGGAACCGGTCGGCCGTCTGTTGCGCGAGATCGTCCCGGAAGCGTCCGGTGCCGATGCGCTCGAGACGCACGTCCTGCTGCTGCACACGGCATTTCTGCATTGGTCCAACGACGGGCCCGTCTATCGCATCGGCGAAGACGCACTGCGTCGAGCGGTTCGTGCGAGAGAGATCACCACGCGATTGCCCAATCCCGCGCTGTATCTGCAGCTGCCGGAGCTGCGGGTGTGGGGATCGCCGAACCCCGCCAACCCTCCGGAGCCGCTGGACGGCTTGTTCGTGAGTGCCGGCACGACCGCGGGAGCGATCGGCGTGCTCGCGATCTTCGGCATGCGGCCCGATCGGCCGGGATTCAGTGCGGTGGGTCTGGAGGGGCGCGCCGACATGGAGGATGCAGCAGCCAACGAAATCGAAGTTGCCGCCGTCCGCGGGGATGGCAGCGCACCGTTCGGGCCGATGCTGGCCGGCGGCTCGTCCGCAGGGCTCTATTCCGTGGCCAATGCGGGCGAGCTCCTGCTCCTCACCTGCCGGGTGCTCGCGCTGCTGCCAAAGACACGGGAAACGGGAAACGAGAAACGGGAAACGGGGGAACTCGAACAGGTTGTTCTCGTGGACTAAGGATTGACGCACGTTTCCCGTTTCCCGTTTCCCGTGTTACGATTCGCAAACATGCCCAAACAACGCACCGTTAGGGCCGCGGCGGCCGAACGCAAGGCGCGGGCGCGCAAGATCATCGCGCGTCTCAAAAAAGAGTATCCCGACGCGACCTGCGCGCTGCACCACACGAGCGCCCTGGAGCTGGTGGTTGCGACGATTCTCTCGGCGCAATGCACGGACGCCCGGGTGAACATGGTCACGCCGCAGCTGTTCGCGAAGTACCCGACCGCCGCCGACTACGCCGCCGCCGATCCACGCGTGCTGGAAACAGAGATTCAGTCCACCGGCTTCTTTCGTAACAAGACCAAATCGATCATCGGCATGGCACAGGCGCTGGTCGAGCGGCACGGCGGCGAGGTGCCGCAGACGATGGAGGAGCTGACGGGGCTGCCGGGCGTCGGCCGCAAGACGGCGAACGTCATCCTCGGGACCTGGTTCAAGAAGAACGAGGGCGTGGTGGTGGACACGCACGTCCATCGCCTGACCCGCTTGCTCAAGCTCACCCGCCAGGACGATCCGGTGAAAATCGAGCAGGATCTGATGGAGATCGTGCCGCGCGAGGACTGGACGTGGTTCTCCCACACGCTGATTCTGCACGGGCGAGAGGTGTGCATCGCACGCCGGCCGCGGTGCGCGGACTGCGTGATCCATCGCCTGTGCCCGAGCTCGCTGGTATGACCTCACTCGCCCCGGTCGACCGCACATCGCTCGTCGCCACCCGCCGCGACATCCATCAGCACCCGGAGCTGGGGTTCGAGGAAACGCGGACCGCCACGCTCATCGCCGACCGGTTGCGGACATTCGGCTACGAGGTCACCTCCGGGGTCGGCAAGACGGGCGTCGTAGCCCTCAAGCGGAGCGAAGGCCGCTGCGTGCTGCTGAGGGCCGACATGGACGCGCTGCCGGTGGAAGAAGCGACCGCGGTGCCGTACCGCTCCAAGCATCCCGGCAAGATGCACGCGTGCGGCCACGACGGGCACGTCGCCATCGGCCTGGAAGTCGCGCGGCGGCTCGCCCCGCTGGGGCTCGGCGGCAGCGTGAAGTTCGCGTTTCAGCCCGCCGAGGAGACCTCGAATGGCGCGCAGGCAATGATCGGGGACGGCGTGCTCGACGCGCCCAAGGTCGACGGGGCCTTCGGCATTCATCTCTGGAACGACCTGCCCGTGGGAACGATCGGCATCATGCCTGGGCCGGTAATGGCGTCGGTCGATCAGTTCGAGATCGAGATTCTTGGCCGCGGGGGGCACGCCGCGGCGCCGCACCAGACGATCGATCCGGTCCTCGTCGCCGCGCACGTTGTCACCGCATTACAGAGCCTCATCTCCCGGCGGCGGGATCCCCTGGCACCGGCCGTCATTTCGGTAACGGAGGTGCACGCGGGCCGGGCGTTCAATGTGATTCCGGCGCGTGCCGACCTGCGCGGCACGGTGCGTACGTTCGGGGGCAGCTTCTGGGATGAGGCGCCACGCCTCGTCGCCGAGACCGCCCAGGGTATCGCGGCGGCTTTCGGGGCCGAAGCGGAGGTGAACTACCGCCGCTTGAGCGCGCCGCTGATCAACGATGAACGCATGAGCGCCCTGATGCGCGACGTCGCCGCCGAGCTGGTGGGCGCGAGCAATGTGCGGCACGGCATACGCACCATGGGTGGCGAGGACATGGCTTTCTTTCTCGAGAGTGTCCCCGGGTGCTTTGCCTTCGTCGGATCCGCAGCCAACGGAGGCACGGCCTCTCCGCATCACAGCCCGACGTTCGACATCGATGAGGAGTCGCTGGTCGTCGGCGCCGAATTGCTGACGCGGACCGCCATCCGATACCTCGAGGCGCATTCCTGAATCAGCTCAGCGACGAGCCGTCGGCGTATCTCAAGTCCGCCGCGCACCAACCGGTACACTGGCTGCCGTGGGGCGACGCCGCGTTCAGCCGGGCGCGCGAAGCCAAGAAACCGATCCTGCTCGACATCGGCGCGGTGTGGTGTCACTGGTGCCACGTCATGGACGGCGAGTCGTACGAAGATCCCGCGGTGGCCGAGATCCTGAATCGCGATTTCGTGTGTGTGAAGGTGGACCGCGACGAGCGGCCCGACGTGGACGCGCGCTACCAGCGCGCCGTGCAGGCGCTCAGCGGGCAGGGCGGCTGGCCGCTCACGGCATTCCTGACGCCCGACGGCGAAGTGTTTTTCGGCGGCACCTACTTCCCGCCTGACAACAACGCGCACGGCCGGCCGGGATTTCGCCGCGTCCTGATGGAAATCGCCCGCGCTTACCGCGAGGAACCGGATCGCGTAACCACTAATGCGCGCGCGATTCGGGAGCACGTCGTCCGGACGCTCGATGAAGCGAAGCCCGGGACCGTGAGCGCCGATCTCGTCAGCGGCGCCGCCGACCAAATGGCGAAGCTGTTCGACGTGCGCTACGGCGGCTTCGGCTCGTCACCCAAGTTCCCGCATCCCGCGGCGATCGAGTTCCTGCTGGCGCGCTGGCACGACGGCAGAGGCGGCCTCGCGTGGCAACGCGAGATCGTCGAGAAAACCCTGACGGGAATGGCGCACGGCGGCATCCGCGATCACCTGGGCGGCGGCTTTCACCGCTACTCGGTGGACGAACGCTGGATCGTGCCGCACTTCGAGAAGATGTCATACGACAACTCCGAGCTGCTGCGCGCGTACCTCTCGGCATATCAGGCATTCGGCACACCGCTCTTCAAAGAGGTCGCGACCGGGATCGTGGACTGGGTGCTCGAGGTCATGACGGAGAAAGAGCGCGCCGCGTTCGCAACGTCGCAGGACGCCGACCTGACCTTCGGGGATGACGGGGATTACTGGACCTGGACCGTGGACGAAGCCAAGGGCGCATTGACTGCGCCAGAATACGCGGTCGCGTCGAATGTGTTCGACATCCAGGAAACGGGCGAGATGCACCACAACCCGAAGAAAAACGTGTTGTGGTGGAAGCAGGATCCGGCCGGTGATGATGAATGGCCCATCCTTCGAGCGGCTCTCAGGAAACTCAAGGCCGCACGCGATCGTCGGAAGGCGCCCTTCGTGGACCGCACCGCGTACGTGAATTGGAACGCGATGATGGCCGGCGCCTTCCTGCAAGCCGGCGCCGTGCTCGATCGGCCCGAATGCAATGCGCTGGCACTGAAGGTGCTGGAGCGGATTTGGCAGGAGACCTGGGACGCGGGACGAGGGATGGGTCACGTAATCGGTCGTGCCGAGCCCCGGGGCATGCTCGACGACAACGTGCAGGCGGCGGTCGCGTTCCTCGACGCCTACGAAGCGACGGGGGAGCCGCGCTGGCTCGAGCGTGCGACCCTGATCATGCGCTACTGCGCGACGGCGCATGCCGACGGCGGTGGCGGATACTTCGACATTGCCGCCGCTGACGGCACCGCGTATCTCGCGACCCGCGCCAAGCCGGTGCAGGACGCGCCGACGCCGTCGCCCAACGGCGTCGCCGCGCTGGTGCTGGCGCGGCTGTGGGGACTGACCGACGACGCCGAGTGGCGCACCGCGCTCGATCGCCAGCTTGCGGCCTTCGCCGGCACCGCACGCGAGCTGGCGCTCTACGGATCGACGCTGCTGCGCGCCGTCGACTGGGCGGTGAACCCCGTGACGCGCATCGAGGTCGCCGGTCCCTCGGGCGACGGACCGGCGTGCGCGATGCACCTCCTCGCCTTGCAGACCTACCGGCCGCGCAGGGTCGTGCTCCGAAAGATCGCCAGGCAACCCGCTGCGACGGTCTGCGTCGGCACGACGTGCTCATTGCCGGTCTCCGCGCCCGAGAAACTCACCGAGCTGCTCGAGGCGTGAACCGCTTGGCGCGGCGCGCAGCCGAGGACACATTCCTACTACCTCAACGCGGGGATGTAGATGCCGAACAAGAAAGCGGTCATTGAGACCAAGAAGGGCACGATCGAGCTGGAGCTGTTTGCGGCCGAGGTGCCCGGCACGGTCGCGAATTTCGAGAAGCTCGCCAACTCACAGTTCTATGACGGCACAAAGTTCCATCGCGTGATCCCGAACTTCATGGTTCAGGGCGGCGATCCGTATTCCAAGACGGGAAAAGGGCCGGTCGGGACCGGCGGGCCGGGGTACACGATCAAGTGCGAAACCCAGAAGAACTCGCACAAGCACGTCGCCGGAACTCTGTCGATGGCGCATGCGGGGAAGGACACCGGCGGCAGTCAGTTCTTCATTTGTCACTCTCCGCAGAAACACCTCGACGGCGTCCACACGGTGTTTGGACAGGTTACCAAGGGGATGGACGTCGTCAATGCGATCAAAGGCAACGACGAAATCACATCCATTCGCGTTTCGTAATCGGAGGCTTCTGTGTTTGCTCTGCTAGTAGCCATGACGATGACGGTGCAGGACTCGGGCGCATTCGTGGTGCGGCTCGGTAACGACACGCTCTCGATGGAGCAGTACACGCGCACCGCAACGCAGCTGCGGGGCGAATACGTAATCCGCTCGCCGCGAAGCCTGCATCGCATCTATACCTTCGACCTGTATCCCGACGGGACGATTCGGCGCCTGCAGCTCGTGACGCACGCCATCGGCGGCGGACCCGGACCGGCGGAGACGAGGAACTCGGTCGACTTCTCCGGCGACAGCGCGGTACTGGTATCGCCTCGCGGCGACAGTTCGGTCACAACGAAACTCGCGGTGCCGCGCGGCACGTTCCCGTTCCAGCTCCACGTATACGGGTTGCTCGAGCAGATCGGCCGCTGGGCGCGCGCGCAGGGGAAGGACAGCGTGAGGCTTACCGCCCTCACCTCGGCCACCGCGACGAGTGGCGCCTACGTGGTCAAGCGCGGCGGAGACACCCTCGTCATCATGTTCGACGAAGGCCAGTACGCCGGCGTTGGGCCGTTCACGTTCCGCCTCGACCGGCAAGGGCATCTTACGTGGGTCACCGGGAAGGGCAGCACGCTGCAAGTGGAAGTCCAGCGCGTGCCGTCTGTCCCGATGGCGCAGGTCACGCAGTCCTTCGCGAACCGGCCGCTGGGCTCGTTGTCTCCCCGGGATACGGCGCGCGCCACCATCGGCGGCGCCGAGGTCTCGATCGATTACAGCCGCCCCTCACGGCGCGGCCGAGACATCTTTGGCGCGCTCGAGCCGTGGAACAAGGTGTGGCGCACGGGCGCCAACGCCGCGACGCAGTTCACCACGCCGGTCGATCTCGTCATCGGCGGCGCCACGGTGCCCGCGGGGAAGTACACGCTCTGGACCTTGCCGACGCCGACGGGCTGGAAGCTCATCATCAACAAGCAGACGGGACAGTGGGGCACCGAGTATCACCCAGAGCAGGATCTCGTGCGCGTGGATGCGAAAGTCGAAACGCTCGCTGCTCCGGTCGAGCAATTCACGATCGCGTTCGAGCCGGCCTCCGCACCGACGGCGATCACCTTCACCTGGGACAAGACACGGTACTCCGTGCCCGTGGCGAAGCAATAAGTGCATCTCGATTTCGCGGTCGTCGCCGACTATGCGCTGGTCGATCAGTCGGGCAAGATGTCGGTGCTCGGCATCTTCCAGCACATCTGGGTGCCGCAGTTTCCCGCGATGCACCCGCGCCTGCACCTGGTGCTCCGCCTCAAGGGCAAACGCACCGAAGTCGGGGAGCACCAGGTACAGATCAAGCTTATGGATGACGCCGATACGGAGCTGTTGGGCGGCTCGGGAACGGTGAACTTCGCCGAGCCGCCCGCCGGCGTCACGGAGATCGAAGCGGCGGCGGTGCTGGTGTTCGACGTGCCGTTCCCGCATGCCGGCCAGTATCGCTTCGAGATCACCGTCGACGGCGAGCGCAAAGCCACCGTCCCGATCACGGTTTCCCAAATGCCGACGGCCCCGGTACAGCCTCCGCCCTCGACGCCCCAGGCTCCCAGTTCCTAGCTCCCAACTCCTGCCGTTGGGCGCCTACGTGCGGCTGCCGGTGTTGCTGCTCGCCGCCGTGTTGGCACTCGGATTCGACCTCGGGGGATATCCGCTGTTCGACCCCGACGAGGGGCGCAACGCGGAAGTCGCGCGCGAGATGGCGGAAACGAACGACTACGTGCTCCCCCAGCTCGACGGCCTGCCCTACGTCGACAAGCCGATCGTGTATTTCGCCGCTGCCGCGGTCGCCATAGAGACGCTCGGGCCGACCGAGACCGCTGCCCGGTTGCCAGCTTACGTGTTCACGCTCGCGACGCTGATTGTCGTGGCATGGTTTGGAACGCGGCGTTGGGGCCCCGACGCGGGGTGGCTGGCAGCGCTGGCGCTCGCGACGATGCCGCTGGTCCTCGCATACGCGCGCACGACGATCATGGACAGCGCGCTCACGTTCTGTACGACCCTGGCGATTCTGGCATTCTGGGACGATCGCCCCGTGCTCGCCTGGGCGGCGATCGGGTTGGGATCGATCACCAAAGGACCCGTCGCGATGCTCATCCCATTGGCGACGCTGGTTCCCTACGCCCTGCTGACCGGCGGACGGATACGACGTTTGTTTCCGCTTGCAGGCCTCGCCGTATTCGCGGCGGTGGCGCTGCCGTGGTTTCTCGCGGTGTCGCACCGCGTCCCCGAATTCCCGCATTACGTTTTCGTGCGGGAGACATTCGAGCGCGTAACCACGAAGGGGTTCCACCGCACCGCGCCCTTCTGGTACTATCTGCCGATCATCCCGGTCGCCGCGTTCCCCTGGATCGTCCCGGCGCTGGGCCGTGTGAGAAACTGGCGCTGGGCCTGGCTCGCGCGACGCGTGAACGCGCAGGCGCAGGAGGCGGTTTTCCTGACGTGCTGGGTGCTCGGCCCGTTGCTGTTCTTCACCCTGAATCAATCGAAGCTGCCGCAGTACGTGCTGCCGTTGATGCCGCCCTTTGCGCTCGGCGCCGCCCGGCTGCTCACGCGACAGGCGAGCGAACTGGGCGGCGGCATCGCGGTGGGGCGCCGCACCTACGCCGTCCTCGCCGCGGTCCTCGGTCTGGCGCTGGCGTCGCTGACACTCTGGCTACCCGCGCCGATCAGCCTGACGCCGGCGGAACGCGCCGCGATTCCGCCGACCGCGCTCGCGTTGGGAATTGCCTTGCTCGTTTCGGCGGCCTTGGTGTGGCATGCCGGGCGCCCGGCCCATCCCCGTCCCGCGCTCGCCGTTATGGGGTACGCGCTCACCATGATGGTGGTACCCATCGTGTCGGGGCGCCTGCTCGCCGCCGTGGGCGAGGATCGGTCCGCGGCGACGCTGGCACAGGTGATTGAAAACACCGGTGCCAGCGACGTCATCGCGATCGCCGCGTTCCCGGCCTCGCTGCCCTTCTATCTGCGGCGTCCGATCCCCGTCGCGACGGCGACCGGCCGCGAGCTCACCAGCACGTTCATCGCCGATCACCACGAGCAGATGCGGGCACTGCCCGGCTCGCCACTCAGACCGGCGGACTTCTGGCGCGCGCGCCTGGCCAACTGTGAGACTCCCACGGTGTTCGTCGCCCGCGCCAACGACGCGCGCATCCGCGCCGAGCTCGATCCTGTCGTACCGCTGCTCGCCGTCGAAGGCCGGTACGCGGCTTATGGACCATGTGCGGCATCTTCGGCGCGGTAGCGCAGCGCGACGCGCCGCTGCGCCATCCGGAGGCGCTCGCCAGGATGGCGGCGGCGCTGCGGCACCGCGGGCCGGACGGCGAATGCATCGTCGGCCACGAACGCGCGCGCATCGGCGCGCGGCGGCTCGCGATCATGGACCTTACCACGGGCGACCAGCCGTTCCAGAGCCCCGACGGCAACATCTGGATGGTCTGCAACGGCGAGATCTACAACGCCCACGACCTGCGGCGCGAAGCCGCCGGCTGGCGCTATCCGTTTCGCTCGCAAGGCGACATCGAGACCATCGTGCCGTTCTACGAGCGGTTCGGTCCCGACGCGGTCGCCCGGCTGCAAGGAATGTTTGGCCTCGCCGTCTGGGATGAAACACGCCGCCGGTTGGTGCTCGCACGCGATCGCGCGGGCGAGAAGCCGCTGTTCTGGACCGACGTGGACGGCGAGCTGCGATTCGCGTCGGAAATCCAGGCGCTGCTCGAATTCCCCGATCAGCAGCGCCACGTAAACACCAAGGCGCTCTCGCTATATCACGCGCTTGGCTACGTGCCTGCGCCGTACACGATGTTCGACGGCGTTCACAAACTCCCCCCGGCTGCGCTGCTGATCGCGGAAAACGGAAAAATCGAGATTCGCACGTACTGGAGCGCTTCGGAGGCCGCCAGCCGACCGTCGTCGCTCTCGTTCGAGAACACCGCGGACCTCCGTGACACGCTGCTCCGGGCGGTGAAACGCGAGCTGATGTCGGACGTTCCGCTCGGCGTGTTCACAAGCGGTGGCCTCGACTCCTCACTCCTTGTCGCGGCCGCGGCGCGCGGGATGCCGGGAGAGCGCATCCACACCTACGCGGTGCGGTTTACCGAGCCGGGCTACGACGAGAGCGCCTACGCCGAGGCCGTGACACACGACATCGCGACGGTCCACCATGTCGTCACCGCCGATGACGAATCGCTGGGGCGCGCGCTCGAGGTGGTGTCGCACTCTCTCGCCGAGCCGCTCGGCGACCCTGCCGTGTTGCCGACCTGGCTGCTCGCCGACGCGGCGCGCCAGCATGTGAAGGTGATCCTCTCCGGCGAAGGCGCCGACGAGCTGTTCGGCGGGTATCCCACTTACCTGGGGCACAAATTCGCGGAGCGCTGGCAGCGTGTCCCACGGCTGCTGCGTCAGACCGCCCGATGGGCAGTGGACCGCTGGCCGTCGTCGACCGGGAAGATGACGCTCGAGTACATGCTCAAGCAATTCCTCTCGGCAACCGAGCGACCGTGGCTGGAGCGTCACCTCACATGGATGGGTGCCATGGCAATCGAACCTGGGGTGATCCCCGAGCTGGCGTGCAAGCTCGACCGGTTCCCCCACGACGATCCGTTGAATCGTGTGATGTGGCTCGATTTCCTGACGTATCTGCCGGACGATTTGCTGGTGAAAGTCGATCGTGCCACGATGCTGGCATCGGTCGAGGCACGTGCGCCGTTCCTCGATCGTGAAGTGATGGAGTTGGTGTTGCCCGCTGCTGCGCGTCTCAAGGTGCGTGGCCTCACCACCAAGGTGATATTAAAGGAAGCGGCGCGCGGACTCGTGCCCGATGCCGTGATCGACCGGCAGAAGCGCGGCCTTTCGGTCCCGGTGGCGCGGTGGCTCAACACCGGGCTCGCTCCTCTGGCCGATCGTCTGCTCGACACGCCGCTCCTGGCGGAGCACCGGACGGGCCGGCGGAACCATGCGCGGCGCCTGTGGCCGCAGCTGATGCTCGCACTCTGGAGCGAACGGTGGGGAGTTCCGTTGCATGACGCGTGACGAAGCGTTGGCCTTGATGCAGGAGCACACGCAATCGCCGTCGCTGCGACAGCACATGCTCGCGGTCGAGGCCGCGATGCGCGCCTATGCGGCGAAATTCGGTGAGGATCCAGAAGCCTGGGGCCTGGTCGGCCTGCTGCACGACTTCGACTACGAGAAATTCCCCAATCCCGAGCACTCGCCCACCGACGGTCATCCGGCCTGGGGCGTCAACCTGCTGCGCTCGAAGGGAGTGGCCGAGCCCGTGATGCGGGCGGTGTTGGGCCATGCCACGTACTCCGGTGTGCCGCGCGATACGCCGATGGCGCGGGCGCTCTTCGCCGTCGATGAGCTGTGCGGGTTCCTCGTCGCCTGTGCGTTGGTGCGGCCCTCGAAGAGCTTCGCGGATCTCGAGGTCGCCTCGGTCAAGAAGAAGCTCAAGGACAAGGCCTTCGCCCGCGGCGTGAATCGCGACGAGGTGCGCCAGGGCGCCGAAGAGCTGGGCGTGCCGCTCGACGAGCACATCGCATTCTGCATTCAGGCGCTCCGGCCGGTGGAGCCCTCGCTGGGCCTCGGGGGGGGAGGGTGAATCCGTTTTC
>DASPXD010000120.1:0-26275 GCA_035637435.1 Gemmatimonadales bacterium | reverse complement strand
GGACGTGTGTCCGGCACCAACCGGTGGGATGCCCGCGCTCGTTGGTTTCGATGCCAAATCGCCGGAGTTCACTTCCCTCGTGCAGCACCTGATCTCCCATCACGTGGCGGTCACGTCGACGCTGACGGTGTTCGAGACGGTCACGCCCGGGCAGCCGGCGACGGCGGGGACCGATGTGCTCGATCCCCTGCTCAAGACGCAGTACGATCAGCTCTACACGCGCGTGCAGCAGAACACGGCGTCGCCGTTCGCCAAATTGCTCCCCCTCGATCGCGCGATGGAGCTGGCGTTCTTCCGCGCGGGCGGGCTCCTCCTCGCGGGGACGGACCCGACGGGCGGCGGCGGCGTGATCCCCGGCTACTCCGACCAGCGCGAGGTCGAGCTGCTCGTCGAGAGCGGGCTGACGCCGCTCGAGGCGATCAAGGTCTGCACCCTGAACGGGGCGACCTACCTCGGCCGAGCGGATCGCATCGGGTCGCTTGCGGTGGGCAAGCAGGCCGACCTCGTGGTGATCGACGGCAATCCCGCGGCCACCATCTCCGACATCCGACACGTCACGCTGGTGTTCAAGCAAGGCGTGGGGTACGACCCGAGCAAGCTGATCGACTCGGTGCGAGGGAAGGTGGGACTGTTCTAACCACTCCCTCCTTTTTTTGTCGCAACGACCCGCTCAGGATGACGTGCGTGTGGTTTGCGTTGTAAAAAAAAGAAGGAGAAAAGAAGCGCCCAGCGCGCCTTCACACCTTGAGAATGCGGATTGCCAGGTGTGCGGCGTTCTTGGCGTTGTCGATTCCGACGGTGGCCACCGGAACGCCGGGAGGGACCTGCACGGTAGCCAGCAGCGCATCCAGACCGTTCAGCGGCCCCACTGCGAATGGCACGCCGATCACCGGCAGGTCCGTGAGCGAGGCGGCGAATCCTGGGAGCGCGGCCGAGAGTCCGGCCCCGGCGATCACGACCTTGAACCCTTTCCTGCGGGCGTTTTTGATCAGGTCGCCGGTCTGCTCGGGTTGGCGATGCGCTGAGGAGGCGTGGAACTCGTAGGAGAAACCGGCCGTGGTCAGGATTTCGAAAGCCGGCT
Organism: Gemmatimonadales bacterium; assembly: GCA_035637435.1. Taxonomy (GTDB): domain Bacteria; phylum Gemmatimonadota; class Gemmatimonadetes; order Gemmatimonadales; family GWC2-71-9; genus 20CM-2-65-7. Next base: position 25,194 of record DASPXD010000120.1, on the reverse strand, counting down.
CGATGCGGGGTTTGTCGGACTCTGATCCGACGAGAATGAGGACATCAGGCATTACCCGTCCCCCTTCCCCCTTCCCCCGTCCCCATCATCAGGCCGCGTCTTCCAGGATTGTATAGTCCTGTTTCCGTTTCTTGGGCGTGTAGCCGGCGTCGGCGATGAGCCGCTGCATCTCGGCGAGCGTGGTGCGATGCGTCGTGTTCGCCGCCGAGACGACGTTCTCTTCCATCATGAGCGAGCCGAAGTCGTTGGCGCCGAACCGCAATGCCACCTGGCCGACCTTCATCCCCATCGTGACCCAGGAAGCCTGAATGTTCGGGACGTCCTCGAGTACCACGCGGGCGATCGCCTGCGTCTTGAGATAGGTCACGGCGTCGGTCTTGGGCAGGTGCGACAGCTCGGAGTTCTCCGGCTGCAGCGGCCAACAGATGAACGCCGTGAAGCCGCGTGTGCGGCGCTGCACCTCACGGACGCGAAACAGATGCTCGATGCGATCGGCGGACGATTCGCCCAGGCCGTACATCATTGTCACCGAGGTGCGCAGCCCCAGCCCGTGTGCCACTTCCATGACCTCGAGCCAGCGGTCGGCACCCGCCTTCTTGCGCGCGACCTGATCGCGGACGCTTTGGACCAGAATCTCGCCGCCGCCACCGGGAATCGAGTCGAGGCCGGCGGCCATCAGCTCGCGGATGACCTCGTCGATCGTCATGCCGAAACGGCCGGCGAAGAAATCGATCTCCGACGGCGAGAAGCCGTGAATGTGAATCGGGTGGTGGCGCTTGATGTACCGCAGCAGATCGAGATACCACGCGAACGGGATGTAGGGGTTGTGCCCGCCCTGCATCAGGATCTGCACGCCGCCGATCGCTTTCAGCTCATCGATCTTGCGGCCGATCTCTTCGTACGACAGCAGGTAGCCCTCGGGATGCTTGGGGCGGCGATAGAATGCGCAGAACTTGCAGTCGGCGACGCAGACGTTGGTGTAGTTGATGTTGCGGTCGATGATGTACGTGACGACGTTCGCGGGGTGCAGCTTCCAGCGGACGTCGTCCGCCAGCCGGCCCAGCTCCAGCAGCGAGGCGCGGTCGTACAGCTCGACGTAGGACCGGAACTCAGGGCTGGTGCGATCTACCATCAGGCCACCTGCACGAATTGGAGTGCGCCGACGCGCCGCAGGAAATCCGCCAGCGCGGTGCGGTGGCGGTCGCTGAAGGCATAGTCCAGCCCGCCGAGATATGCGCGGCAGGTGCCGACCGCCACGCCGGTCTTGCGCGAGGCCTCGGCGGCGAGGTCGTCGAGATGTGCCAGGCCCCAGGTGCGAGAGGCGAGCAGGGCTCTATGGCCCCGCTGCACGGCAGCGGGGCTCGCCACCCGCGTAGCCGCCCAAACCGCGAACACGAATGGCTGCTGCGTCCACCGCTTCCACTCCTCGCCGAGGTCATAGCGATGCGCGTACGTGCCTGCAGCCGCGAGCTGGAGCGCCGCGTCGCCGATCACCAGTACCGCTTCGTGGGGCAATGCCGCCAGCGCTTCCAGATCCTGCGCTTCGGCGCGCGCCTCCGCAAACTTGGGGCGGATCTTCCACACATCCCGGCACAACAGCTCGAGCAATGCGACCGACGTCCGGGAAGACGCTGACAGTAGCACCGTCCAACCGTCCAACCTTCCAACCGGTCGTTTGCTGAACAGAGCCACACTGCGCACCGGCCCATCACAGGAGATTGCCAGATCGGGGAGGAGCAGGAGGTCCTTCGCATGCCGCGCGTACTCGATCGCGCTGATCACGCTGACGTCCAGCTCGCCCGCGACCAGCAGATCGTTCAGCTCGGCGGGCGTACCGGTGACGAGCTCGCCGCCATGCGGCAGCGCCACGACGCCGCGGTCGATGGCGCCGTAGACCGGGGCGCAATTGATGTAGCCGATCCGTCCGATTCTCATTCGTGTTCCCAGGCTGAAGCCTGGGCTCGGCCAACACTGTCCTTAAGGACAGTGCATCGCCGAGCGCACCCTTCAGGGTGTCGAATCATTCAGCGCCGTCTACAGCTGTGGCTATTGGCTGCTTGGGCCGAGCCACGGCTTTGGGCCGGTGCGCGATCTGGAATAGCGCTCCCTGCGGCGCGGGGCCCTGGGAGCGCACCGGGGCCGCGTGCGGCTTGGGCACGTAACCATCGAAAGTTCTGACCGTCTGGTAGAGCGAGTCGCGTTCGACCGGCTCCTTCCCCGCCCCGCGGATCAGCGTCACGATCTCGTCGTACGACAGCCACATCGGCGTCGGCGCGCCGGCCTCGTGGTAGACGCGCTCGAAGACCACCGTCCCCTCCAGGTCGTCACAGCCAAACGTCAGCGCGACTTGAGAGATGAACGGCGTCACCATGGGCCAATGCGTCTTGACGTGCGGGATGTTGTCGAGCAGCAGCCGTCCCACCGCGATGTTCTTGAGGTCGTCGAAGCCGGTTGTCGCGGTACCGGTGCGGCCCAGCGTCTCGCCCAGCTCGTTGTGATCGGGGTGATAGGCGAGCGGGATGTAGGTCAGGAAGCCGCCGGTTTCGTCCTGGAGCGCGCGCAGCGCCAGCAGGTGATCGACGCGATCTGCGAGCGTCTCGACGTGGCCGTACAGCATCGTGCAGTTCGATGGCATGCCGAGGTGGTGCGCCTCGCGATGTACCGCGAGCCATTCCTCACCGGTGAGCTTGCGGTCGGCGATGGTCGCGCGTGCCGCGGGTGAGAAGACTTCCGCACCCCCGCCCGGCAGTGTACTCACGCCCGCCTCCTTCATCGCAAGCAACACGTCGCGGGTGGTCATCCCCTCGATTCTCGCCAGGTGTGCCACCTCGACCGCGGTAAGCGCTTTGATCATCACGTGTGGGTGCCGCTGCTTGAGACCACGAAACATGTCGACGTAATACGACAGCTTCAGCTTGGGGTGGAGACCTCCCACGATATGGAACTCGCGCGTGGGATTGTCGGTCGCGGCATCGGCTTCGGCGAACACTTCCTCGAGACTGCGGGTGTACGCACCGTCCTCTTTGGGCATGCGTGCGAACGAGCAGAACACGCAGGTGTTGCGCAGGATGCAGACGTTGGTCGGGTTGATGTGCTGATTGGCGGCGAAATAGACGCGCTCGCCGTTCTTGCGCCGGTTGGCGAGATCAGCAAGACGGCCGACCGTGAGCAGGTCTGGAGAAGCAAAAAGCGCGAGACCATCCTCGCGCGTGAGCCGCTCGCCGCGTTCGACCTTGTCCGTAATTGCGCGCAACGTCACGTCACTCTCCGGACCGCCAGCGTGACGTTGTGCCCCCCGAAGCCGAACGAGTTGGACAGCGCGACGTCGAACTGCCGTTTCACCGCGTGGTTCGGCGCCGAGTCCAGGTCGCAAGAGGGATCGGGATTGAACTGATTGATCGTCGGCGGGATGACGCCGTTCTGGAGCGCCAGCGCGCAGATCGCGAACTCGAACGCCCCCGCGGCGCCGAGCAGGTGGCCGGTCATCGACTTCGTCGAGCCGAAGATCAGCTTCTTCGCCTGCGGACCGAATACAGCCTTCACCGCCGCGGTCTCCGCCGCGTCGCCGTGCGGGGTCGACGTGCCATGCGCGTTGATGTAGCCGACCTCCTCGGGCCGGATGCCGCCCGACTGCATCGCGAGCCGCATCGCTTCCTGGGCCCCGGAGCCATCGGGCGCGGGGGCGGTGATGTGATGCGCGTCGGCCGTGGCGCCGTAGCCCACGATCTCGGCGACGATCTTTGCGCCCCGCGCCTTGGCGCGCTCCCACTCCTCGAGGATCACGACCGCCGCGCCGTCGCCCATCACGAACCCGTCGCGGTCCTTGTCGAACGGCCGGCTGGCGGTCTTGGGGTCGTCGTTGCGCTCCGACAACGCCTTCATGTTGGCGAAGCTGGCGAGCGCGAGCGGGGTGATCGCGGCTTCCGATCCCCCCGCGACCATCACGTCGGCCTTGTTTTCGCGAATGAGATCGAACGCATCACCCAGCGCGTGGCCGGACGAGGCGCAGGCCGAAACGGTGCAGTAGTTCGGTCCCTGGAACCCGTAGCGCATCGACACGATGGCGGAGGCGACGTTCGCCATGAACATCGGCACGAAGAACGGCGACACGCGGCTCGGGCCCTTCTCGATGAAGGTCCGCATGTTGTCTTCGAACGTCGCGATGCCGCCGGTCCCGGTCCCGATGATGACCCCGATCCGTTTGGGATCGAGCGGGCTCTTCTCCAGGCAGGCGTCGCGCACCGCCTGCACCGCGGCGCCCATGGCGAACTGCGAGAAGAGATCGTAGCGGCGGGCTTCCTTCTTGTCGATGTACTGCAGGGGGTCGTACCCCTTCACTTCGCAGGCGAAATGCACCTGCAGTTTCTCGGAGTCGAAGCGGGTGATCGGACCCGCCCCCGACTGACCGGCGACGAGGGCGGCCCAGGTGCTCGCGACATCGTTCCCGACAGGTGTCACGAGCCCCATCCCCGTAACCGCCACCCGCCGGGTCGTCACTATTTGCCTTTTCCCATCTTGTCGTGCAGGTAGCTCATCGCCGCCCCGACGGTGCGCAGCTTCTCCGCCTCTTCATCGGGGATGTCGATGTCGAATTCCTTCTCGAAGGCCATGACGAGCTCGACGGTGTCGAGACTGTCGGCGCCCAGGTCTTCCATGAAGCTCGCGTCGTTGGTGAGCTTGTCGCGCTCGACCCCAAGCTCTTCGACGATAATGTCTTTGACCTTCTCCTCGAGCTGCTTCATGTCCATTGCCATGGGTAACCCTCAGCGAAGGTGGACCTGCTACATCACCATCCCGCCGTCGACAACCAGAACCTGACCCGTAATGTAGCTGGCTAAGTCGGAGGCGAGAAAGAGGACGGCGGATGCGATGTCGGAGCCCCGCCCCAGCCGTCCTAGCGGAATATTGTCCAGGAAGTACTGCTTGGCTTCCGCGGAGATGCCCTGTGTCAGCTCCGTCTCGACATAGCCCGGCGCGACGGCGTTCACCAACACGTTGCGGGAGGCCAGCTCCTTGGCTACGGACTTGGTGAATCCGATAATCCCCGCCTTGGAGGCGGAGTAGTTCGATTGCCCCTTGTTGCCGTTCAGCCCGACGACGCTGGTGATGTTGATGACCCGCCCCCAGCGCCGCTTGATCATCCCGCGCGCCGCGTACTTGGTCATCAGAAACGTGCCCTTCAGGTTCGTGTCGACGACGGAATCCCAATCGGTTTCGGTCATCAGGAACAGCAGCGTGTCCTTCGTGAAGCCGGCGTTGTTGACCAGCACGTCGATCTGTCCGAAGTCCTTCTCTACCGCCTTCGCGAACGCTTCGACCTGGGACGCGATGCCCACATCGCAGGCGTAGCCGCGCGTCCCCTCGCCGAAGGCACTCGCCGCCTGCTCCGCCGCCGCGCCGTCACGGGAGCACAGCGCGACTTTGGCGCCCGCATCGATGAACGCGCGGCAGATATCATGTCCAATGCCGCGCGTTCCGCCCGTGACGAGGGCGACCTTGCCCGTCAGATCGAGCTGCATGCGATTCTCGCTCTGCAGTCCCGGTTCCACCGCCGCTCGTCGAGCCATCGTCATGCCGCTTCCATGAACTTGGTCACCTCATCCGCAGTTCCGAGGCTGACCACGTTCGCCTCGGGGACGATTCGCTTCAAGAGGCCCGCGAGCACGGCGCCGGGGCCGATCTCCACAAAGCCCGCGCCATCGCCGCCCAGGCGCGCCGCCTGCTGCATGCATTCTACCCAGCGGACTGCCGCCGTGAGTTGCTCCGACAGCAGCCGCCGTGCGCGGCCGGCATCCTTCACGGCTTCCGCGGTCGCGTTGGCCACCACCGGAAACGCCGGGTCCCGGAAGGCGGCGCGTTCCAGCGCCAGCTGCAGGTGATTCTTGGCGGGTCCCATCAGCGGCGAGTGAAATGCGCCGCTGACCTTCAGCGGGATCACGCGTTTGGCGCCCCGCTTCTTGCAGCCCTCGCCGGCGCGCGCCACGGCTTCCGGATCGCCCGAGATCACCGTCTGGTCGGGCGTGTTGATGTTCGCCGCGACCGCGAGGCTCGCCTGTTGCGAGGCCTCCCGGCACGCGGCCTCCACCTCCTGCGTCGGCAGGCCAAGCACGGCCGCCATCGTCCCCGGCCGCTCCTCGCCCGCTTTCTGCATCAGCTCGCCGCGGCGCCGCACCAGCTTCGCCGCTTCGGGCGCGTCCAGCGCGGCCGCCGTGACGTAGGCCGAGTACTCGCCGAGGGAATGCCCCGCCGCGGCCCGGGCGGCGGCCCCGACCTTCCCGCTCACGACCGCGAACACGGCGGCGCTGTGCGCGAGAATCGCAGGCTGGGCGTTCTGCGTGGCGGTGAGCTCCGCTTCAGGGCCTTCGAACATGACGCGGGACAGTCCCACACCCAGCGCGTCATCGATCGAGTCGAACACGGCACGCGCCGCCGGAAACCGCTCCGCCAGGTCTCTTCCCATGCCGACTTTTTGCGCGCCTTGCCCCGGACAGAGCCAGATCGCACTTACCACCGCACGACCATGCTGCCCCACGTGAAGCCGGCGCCGAACGCGCACAGCATCACGACCATGCCGGGTTTGAGCCGGCCGGTCTTGACGGCCTCGTCGAGCGCGATGGCGATGGACGCGGCGGAGGTGTTGCCGAACCGGTCCACGTTCACGTACACCTTGTCCATCGGCATGCCCGCGTGTTTGGCGGTCGCTTCGATGATGCGGATGTTGGCCTGATGGGGAATGAGCAGATCGATATCGCCGGCCGTCAACCCGGCGCGCTCCAGCGCGTGATCACAGGCGTCCACCATGGACAGGACGGCGGCCTTGAAGACTTCGCGGCCCGCCATCTTGATGTAATAGCTGTGATCCTTGAGCAGCTCTTCGCTCGGCGGGTGCGTCGCCCCGCCGCCGGGCCGATACAGCAGCTCGGCGAGCGTGCCGTCCGTCTTCAGATAGACCGACAAGATCCCGCGGCCGTTGGTGCTTTTGCGAACGATGGTCGCACCCGCGCCGTCGCCAAACAAGACCGCCGTGGTGCGGTCGCTCCAATCCATGATGCTGGTGAGCTTCTCCGCGGCGATCACGAGCACATGTTTCGCCTGCTCGGCCGCGATGATGCCCTCGGCGGTGCTGAGCGCGAAGACGAACCCCGAGCAGGCGGCGCCGACGTCGAACGCCGCCGCATTCTTGGCGCCCAGGATGGCCTGGAGATCGCACGCCTGCGACGGCAGCAACCGGTCGGGTGACGCCGTGGCGTAGACGATCGCGTCGAGGTCGAGCGGCGTGAGTCCCGTTTCCTGCAGGACCTGCAGCGCCGCGGCTTTCCCCATGCACGCGTTCGTCTCGTCCTTGCTCGAAATGCGCCGCTCGCGGATGCCGGTGCGCTCCTGGATCCACTGGTCCGACGTCTCCAGGAATTTCGAGAACTCGTCGTTCTTCATGACGCGCGTTGGGGCGTAACTCCCCGTGCCCCACAGCTCGGCAAAGGGCCGCTTCATGCCGGAACTTTCCCTTCGGCGAACTCGGCGGCGATGTCGTCGGAGAGATGGCTGCGCACCGCCTGGCCTGCTACGCGGATCGCATTCTTGATCGCCTTGGCGGGCGAGGAGCCATGGCAGATGATCACGACTCCCTGCACGCCGAGCAGCGGTGCACCGCCGTAGGTCGCGTAATCGAGCACCTTGAGGACGTTTCCCATCTCGGGGCGCAACAGCACGTCGGGCGCCTCGCGCTTGATGAGCGATACGAACACCCGCCCGGCCGATTCGTAGAACTTCAGCACGACGTTGCCGACGAAGCCGTCGCAGGCGACGACGTCGAGCGGCTGCCCGCGGGCCTCACCGACGGGGATGTCGCGCCCTTCGACGTTCCCGATATAGCGGATGCCGGTCGTTTGCTTGAGGAGCTGGTGCGCTTCCTTAACGACCGCGTTTCCCTTCTCGTCTTCCTCGCCGATGTTGAGCAGCCCCACCGAGGGGTTGGGCCGCCCCAGGACGTCGCGCGCGTAGACCGAGCCGAGGTGCGCGAAGCCCACCAGCTCGCGGGCGTCGCAGTCGACATTGGCGCCGCCGTCGAGCACGAGCACCGGCTGGCCGGCGCTCGGAAAAAGCGCGCCGATGGCGGCGCGCTGCACTCCGGGAACGAGACGCAGCAGCAGCGTGCTCGCCGCCATCACGGCACCCGTATTGCCGGCGGAGATGAAGGCGTCGGACTTGTGCTTCTTCTGGAGATCGAGCCCCACGGCGATCGAGGAGCGCGGTTTGCCGCGGATGGCCGCGAGGGGCTTGTCGCCCATGCCCACGACTTGCGGGGCATCCACGATCTCGATGCGTGTGCGGTCAACGCCGGGCACCTTGGCGAGCGCCGCTTCGATGTCGGCCTTCCGCCCCACGAGCTGAATCTGGAACTCGGCGGGCAGCTCCTTCAGCGCCTGCGCCGCGCCTTCCACTTCAGCCTGAGGGGCGTTGTCACTTCCCATCGCGTCCAACGCGATGCGGATCATTAGTCCTCGACGGTTATCCGCTGCTCGCCGTTGTAATACCCGCACGTCGGGCAGACGCGGTGAGGCTGCTTCATGTCACCACAGCGCGGGCAGGCCTGCAGCGTCGGACGCACCGCCTTGTAGTGCGTGCGGCGCGCGCGCTTCTTGCGCTTCGAGGTCCTGCGCTTGGGTACGGCCATTCGATCGTCCTCGAGTTATGAGCTGAGCTTGTCCTTCAGGGCCTTGAGCGGCTGCCAGCGGGCTTCAGTAGCGGGCGCACATCCACACGAGCCGGCGTTCAGATCCTTTCCGCACTCCGGGCAGAGTCCTTTGCAATCGTCACGGCATAGAACGTACCGTGGCGCCGCGAGCATGAGCTCCTCACGGACCGCCGGCGTGACGTCGATCTCCGTGGCGTCCGGCGCGACCGCATACGAATCCGGGTCGTCGAGCGCCTCGGGGTCCTGGGTAAACAGCGCCCCGATTTCCAGATTGACGGGAGTCGCCACGGGAGTCAGACAGCGGCGGCACTCCCCCTGAGCAACGGTGCGCGCCGTCCCCTGCCAATAGAACCGGCCCTCACCGATCGATTGCAGCCGTCCACCGACGGCCACCGGTTCTTTAAGGCTAATGTCGATCCCGTCCAACGCCGGTTCGTCCTGCTTGAGCTCGCCCCGGGTTAGGGCGGCGCCCGCCTGGGCCAACTCTCGCAGATCCACTCGCAACATGGTCAGCGAAGCTAAACCGTTGTGGCACTTGCGTCAACGGCATCACGACGCGCCGCGGGCCGGGAAGAAAAACGCTACCTCGCGGGCGGCATTTTCCGGCGAGTCGGAGGCGTGAATGGCGTTCCGCTCCTTCGACTGTGCGTACAGCCGGCGAATCGTTCCCTGGTCGGCCTGCGCGGGATCGGTGGCGCCAATCACCTTCCGCAGATGGGTAACCGCGTTCTCCCGCTCCAACGCCAGCGCGAGGGCCGGGCCCGAGGTCATGAAGGTGACGAGCGGGCGGAAGAAGGGACGTTCGCGATGGACCTCGTAAAACGACTCCGCACGGGCCTGTGTCAGCTGCACCATCTGGGCATCGCGGATCTGGAATCCCTCCCCCTCCAGGTGGGCGATGATCTTGCCCGTGTGGCGGGCGGCGATGGCATCCGGCTTGATGATCGCGAGAGTGAGCATGGCTCTTACGGATTGGCGACGAGTCGACGAATGAGATCCGCCCGGGTCAAGAATCCGACTACAATCCCCTCCCGTACAACCGGAAAGCGATCCACATCCTTGTTGTTCATGAGATTCGCAACATCGGTGAGCGTTTGGTCCTCGGAGAGGCAGAGCACGGCGCGGGACATGACGTCCTTCACCGGCAGCCCGCGCGGGTCGACGCTGCCCTGTCCGGCCATCATGTTGGCGGGCAGCGCGCGAAACTTCCCGCTCTTGGAGCGCTGCAGATAGTCGGGAATCAGGTACTTGAGCAGCTCCCGGTGGGTCACCATCCCGACCAGCGCGCCGTGGTCGTCCACCACCGGCAGCGCGCGGACGTCCTTCTCCATCATCATGCGCGCGACGTCGCCCAGTTGCTGTTCCGGCCGCGCCGAGAGGACGTGGGACGTCATCAGGTCGCGCACCGCGAGGTGCGTCGGCAGCTCGACGTTCTGCAAGGCCCCGATCTGGACGAGCTGCTCCGGCGACTTGGCGGCGAGCATGGCCAACACCGTGGCGGGATCCGACAGGAGCCGCGCGAACGCCCCCACGACCTGGAGATAGGTCGATGTCTCGCGTGGGGGCGCAACGATCAAAATGACGATGCGCGCGGTCCGATTCGCGTCTTTCTCCCAGCGAATCGGCGTCGTGGAAACGCCCATGGCGGTGGCGAGCTTGCGCACCGCCTCGGTGCGGAAGTGCGGCAGAAACGCGTGCTCACCCACGCTGACCATGTCTTCGGGCCAGGCATTGCGGATCACCGCGTTGAGCCGGTTCGCCTCGATCGCGGCGCCACTCGCCACCAGCCGCTCCGCCAACCGCTCGGTCGCTTCCTTGACCGTCTGAGCGATCAGCGGCACGACGACATGCTGCTGGTCCACGACCTCCTGCAGCTTCACAGCCGCTCCTTGAGCAGGGGCACGACGTCGGCCGGGCGCTTCATGACGCTGATCCCCGCGGCCTCCAGGGCCGCCATTTTATCCGCCGCCGTACCCGACGCACCCGAGATAATCGCGCCGGCGTGACCCATGCGCCGGCCCGGCGGCGCGGTCTGGCCGGCGATGAATCCGACCACCGGCTTCTTGACCCGCTGCTTCACGAATTCGGCTGCCTGCTGCTCATCCGTCCCGCCGATCTCGCCGATCATGACGATCGCGGCGGTCTCGGCGTCGGCCTCGAAGGCCGACAGGCAGTGGATGAAGTTGGTCCCGATCAGGGGATCACCGCCGATCCCCACGCAGGTCGATTGGCCCATCCCGTTGGTCGAGAGCTGGTGGATGATCTCGTAGGTCAGCGTGCCGCTGCGCGACACGACACCGATCTTCCCGGGCTGGCAGATGTTGCCGGGGATGATTCCGACGTTGCTCTTGCCCGGCGAGATCAGGCCGGGACAGTTCGGTCCGATGAGGCGAGCGCCGCGCTCGTGGAGGAACGGCAAGACGCGGGTCATGTCCAACACGGGAATGCCTTCGGTGATGCCGATGATCAGGCCGATCCCGGCATCGGCGGCCTCGAAGATCGCCGAGGATGCGACCGCGGCCGGCACGTAGATGACCGCCGTATTGGCCTGCGTTTCGTGCACGGCCTCGGCGACCGTGTTGAACACCGGGACGGCGCCTTCGAATTGCTGGCCGCCCTTCCCCGGCGTCACGCCGGCGACGACGGCGGTGCCGTACGCGATCATCTGCTTGGCGTGAAACGATCCGTCGCGGCCCGTGATGCCCTGCACCACGAGGCGTGTGGCGTGATCGATGAAGATGCTCACGCGGTCCCGGCCTTCCCGTTGGCCTTCGCCACCGCCTGCTTCACCGCTTCGTCCATGTCCGTCAGCGCCGCAAACCCCGCCCGCTTCAGAATCGCAATGCCTTCCTGTTCATTCGTACCCGTCAGGCGGATCACGATCGGGACTTTGAGCGGCAACGCCGTCGTGGCTTGCACGATCCCGTTCGCGACGTCGTCTCCCCGCGTGATGCCGCCGAAGATGTTGAAGAGGATCGCCCGGACACTGGGATCGCCGGTGATGATGCGCAGCGCCGCCACGACTTTCTGGGGATTGGAGCTGCCACCGATGTCGAGGAAGTTCGCGGGCTCGCCGCCGTAATACTTCACCAGATCCATCGTCGCCATCGCGAGCCCGGCGCCGTTCACGCAGCAGCCCACGTATCCGTCCAGCTTGATGAACGTCAGCCCCGCTTCGCGTGCCGCCACTTCCGCCGCTGCTTCCGCCGAGACGTCGCGTAGCGCCGCGATGTCGGGACGGCGCTCGAGCTCGTTGTCGTCGATGCTGATCTTGGCGTCCAACGCCTGCACGCTCCCGTCGGGAGTCGTCACGAGCGGATTGATTTCGGCGAGGGACGCGCCGACCGCATACACGGCAGTGTAGAGCTTCTGCATGATGTCGGCAGCCGCGCGCGCCTGTTTGACGTCGCTGTAGAGCGCAAAGCCGAGCGTCATGGCCTGATGCGGAAGCAGCCCATAGCGTGGGTCGATCGCGAGCCGATGAATCTTGTCAGGTGTCTTGGCCGCGACTTCTTCGATATCGATGCCGCCGGCGGGACTCACCATCAGGACGAGCCGCTGCGACGCGCGATCCACGATAATCCCGACGTAGCTCTCGGTGGCGATCTCCGCCGCCGGCGCGACGAGGACCTTGTGCACCGTGAGACCCTTGATCGTCATGCCGAGGATGGCGGACGCCGCCGCCTTGGCGGCGTCGGCGCCGTCCGCCAGCTTCACGCCGCCCGCCTTGCCGCGGCCGCCCGCGTGGACCTGCGCCTTGACGACGACCCGTCCCCCAAACCGTTCCGCGACCGCGCGCGCCTCCGCCGGCGTGCTCGCGACGTCGCCCGGCGGCACGGGGATGCCGCTCCGCCGCAGGATGTCCCGCGCCTGATACTCGTGCAGGTTCACGCGTGCTCCTTCGCAATCGTCGTTCCGGCGTCCCCTCGCAGGGCTGCCGGGCCGTCCGCCAGCTCCGCAATGATGGCGCGCTCTCCGCCGGTGCGCACGAAATCGGCGGCGGCCTCGACCTTGGGCCGCATGCTGCCGGTGCCGAGCTCTTTGCCGGCGAGCAAATGGTCCGCCTGCGCGAGCGTCAATCGGCGGATCGCTTCCTGGTGCGGCGTCCCATAAGCGCGATAGACGGCATTCACATTCGTCAGGATCAACAATACCTGCGCCTCGATTTCCCGCCCGAGGATCGCGGCGACCCGGTCCTTGTCCGCGACCGCATCAATGCCCTCGAGACCGAGCTTGGGGTCGCGGTACACGGGCGGCCCGCCGCCCCCGCCGGCGATCACGATGTGCCCGGCCCGCGCCAAATCACGGACCATTGCGCGCTCCACGATTCCCGCCGGCTTGGGGCTGGGAGCGAGCCGGCGCCCATCGCGCACCGGAATGCCGCGCGCGACGAGCCGCGCCTGGCGCACCCCATCGAGGACGTGGCCGACGGGTTTGGAGGGCGTACGGAGGTCGGGATCATCGGCGTGACACAGCGTTTGCGTGATGAGCGTGACGACGGAACGCTGCACGCCAGCACGCGCCAGAGCGTTCTGCAGCGACTGTTGAATCATGTAGCCCATCCATCCGGCCGTGCCCGCGACCAGGACGCCGAGCGGCAGCGGCTCGACCTGGTCGGCGGCGATCTCGTTGCGCGCCAGCTCGTCACCCACCTGCGGGCCGTTGCCATGCACCAGCACGATGTCCCAGCCCGCGGCGGCGAGATCCACGATCGGAATGAGGCTCGCACGTGTGTGGCGGAACTGATTGCTGATCGTCGGCCGCTCACCGGGGGGAGCGACCGCGTTGCCTCCGAGCGCGACGACGATTGTTCCCGGTGCTTGCACGGCGGCGCAACCTAGCGGGGCCGTTGCGGCGGAGCAAGCTCACTCATGAGGTCCCGCCACAGTCGCCCGAACGCCTCGAGGTCGCCGGCACCGAGCGCCGAGTCGGCTTGCGCCGCCAGACGGCGGACGCGCTGCCAGCGTGCGGCCAGCGTGGTGTCCGTGACGATCTGTTCCCCACCCAGCAGCGCCGCGCGCGCCGTCAGCCCGCGGCCGCTCCGTCCGTTGAACGTCACATATACCTCGGCGACGCGAGGAGCGGGCGGGGTCCGCGCGGCGACCGGGTCGAAGAACTGTGCCTGGACAGTGAGGAGCGCCCGGCCGGTGGGCCAAATGCGCAGCTGCCCCGGACGCAGCTCCGCCGAGCCGACCAGCTCGCCGGGGAGCCGCTCGGGATCGTCCGGCGGGAGTCGCCACACCAGGAGCTCGGGCCCGCGCGGCGTGATCGCCGCCGCGCACAAGCCGATGAAGCGCCGTGGTGCCAGCACCGCCGACTCGAAACCGATGGCGGTCCAGAGGCTACCTCCCGGTGCGCCAAGCTGGAACGGTTCGCGTGGTCGCGCGAGCCAGCCGCCCCCACCGTCTTCCCTCTGGGGACCCGCGGAATCACTGCTGATGCGCACCAGCTGGTCGACGGCCACCTTGAAGCTTTCGATCGGGTACGCGAGCTGTGCGCGCAGGTCGGTAGGAAGGCCGTCTGCGGGCTCGATGAGCGGCTGGAAATGACGTGCCCACGTGGCAGTCAACGAGTCGTATCCTGGGGCGAGCCACAAGTGCGTCTCGCCGGTCGCGGCGCGGACGGCTCCCACCAGGCCGGCACGCAGGTATCGCACATCGCCGTCGTGCCACGCGAGCGGGCGGACGAGAGGAAAGGCCTCGTGCGCCACGTAACCCCAGCTCAGCCACCAGAGGGCGCCGTCGCGCAGCACGGGCGCCGGCGAGCCGAAGCGCGCGAAGGGCGCGAGTCGCTCCAGGCGCTCCGTCACGTCGCGTCGCCACAGCAATACCCGCGGTGTGGATTCGTCGTGCAGCAACCCCCACGCCTGAATCGTCCACGCGATCGCGAAGCGTCGCCATCCCCCCGAAATCGGGACACCGGCAGCCTGTTCGCGACGTGCACTGTCCGCGGACGTGACGAGGGGACCTTGCAGCCCCGGACCGAACAGCAGGGGGTCTCTCGAGGGCAGCGATGTCACGGAAAGGCCGCTGTCCGTTTCGAGCGCGAGGCGCGTGGGACCGGGGGCGTTGGTGGGGGCGACGAGCCAAGCTGTTCCGTCCTCGCCGCGCGGCGCGCGCAGCGCGACCGCGCTGGGCGGCGCGTTCAGGGCGGCGGCGACGTGCCCCGGGTCCCAGAGTGGGATGGCGTGCAGCGCCGCTTCACCCGAGAGATACGCAGGGGGCGCATGCCGCTCGATCCCCGCGAGCCCGAACGCGATTCGCTCGAGCGTGACGCGCCCTCGCGTCAGCTCCGTGCTGTCCTGGCCGCCGGATGCCCGCACGACCCCGGGGATGACGAAATAGCCGCTCGTCAGCGAAATGAGCAGCGCCGCCCACCCGGCAAGGATCAGCGTGGGCCGATCCCGCCACGCCCACGCGAGCGAAATCACCACCGTCACGATGGCGACCGCGGCGACGACGTCAGCTCCGGGAACGCGCACGCTCAATGCCGCTTGATCGACCGTCCCGTGCAGCCCCCCGATGACTTCCGCGGGATCGAGCAACGCGCCCCAGGCGATGACGAGGGCGAGACAGGCGAGCAGGACGCCCACGTGCGCGCGCGCATAGTCGCTCGCGCGTATACGGCCGCGACGAATCCGCAACGATCCGATCACGGCATAGAGCAGCGCTACGACTCCCGTGGCCGCGACCACGAGGATCAGCGTGCGATTCTGCAGCGCGGCGTACCAGGGAAGCAGGCTGACGTAGTAGCCGGCGTCCCGGCCCAGCGCCGTCGCGTCGGAAACGCCGAAACGGGGCGGCGCGGCGGCCATGACGGCGTGCCGCCACCAATCACCGGTGCCAAGGGAGAGCAGCGTGCCGAGCACGACGCCCAACAGCACCGCGCCGGCCAGCAGAGTGCGTCGTGGCACCGCTTCGACGATCTCGAGGTCCCCGAGGCGGCGAGGCATGTGCACTGAGCCGATCGCGCGGTACACGATGAACAGATTGCCGCTGAACCAGGCGACGGAGATGAGGGCGACCAGGACTTGGATCACCCGCGCGAGATCGCGGGCCGCGATGATCGCGTCGCCGCCCGCAAAGCTGCGATCCCACGCCCGCTCGGCTGTTTCGACGGCCAGCCACCGCCCGCCGACCAACGCCGCCACCAGCAGTCCGGCGCCGATCAGGTACAGCCTGCGCCGGCCGTGACGCGTCACACCGTCACGCCGTCACGCCGTGCGCCGACAGCCAGCCCTCGACCTCGGCGCGATACGCCGCGAGGGCCTTGGGGCTGGTCGCCTCGAAGCGCATCACCAGCACCGGCTGCGTGTTCGACGCGCGCAGCAGCCCCCATCCCTCGGGAAACGTGATGCGCACGCCGTCGAGCGTGGCGACGGGGTACTTCTGCTTGAAGTCGCCGGCTGCCTGCTGCACGACGTCGAACTTCTGTTCATCGGGGCAATCGACGCGCAGCTCCGGCGTGGCGTAAGTCTTCGGCAAATCGGCGAGCCGGCGGGACAGCGGTCCTCCCTCGCGGGCGATGTACGCGAGCAACCGGGCAGCGGCGAAGAGCGCGTCGTCGAAACCGTACCAGTCGCCACCGAAGAACATGTGGCCGCTCATTTCCCCCGCCAGCGGCGCACCGATCTCTTTCATCTTCTGTTTGATGAACGAGTGCCCGGTCTTCCACATGACCGGCTCGAGACCGGCGCGCTTCAGCATCTGCGGCAGGATCTCCGAGCATTTCACGTCGAAGATCACCGGCTTGCCCTTGCCCATGCGATACACGAGATCCCGCCCGAACAGCACCAGCAGCTGGTCGCCGAGCACCGGCTGGCCGGTCTCGTCCACCGCGCCGATGCGATCGCCGTCCCCGTCGAACGCGATACCCAGCTCCGCCTTCTCCTGCTTCACGGCGGCCTGGAGATCGTGCAGGTTCTCGAGCACGGTTGGATCGGGATGGTGATGCGGGAAGGTGCCGTCCGATTCGGCGAACAGCGGCACGACCTCGGCACCCAGCTGACGCAACGTCTCCACCGCGACGAGGCTGGTCACTCCGTTACCGCAGTCCACAACCACCTTCAGCTTGCGGGCCAGCGGTGTGTTGCGCTTGACAATGGCCTCACGGTACGCGGTAAGCAGTGCGCGGTGCACCGTACTGCTGCCCCCCGCCTTTGTCGCGAGTTTCCCCTCGTCGATCAAGCGATAGAGCACCTGGATGTCATCCCCGAACACGGCATCGTGCGCCAGCACCATCTTGAAGCCGTTGAACTCGGGCGGATTGTGCGAGCCCGTGACCTGAATGCCGCCGTCCACGGGCAGGGTCTTGGTCGCGAAGTAGAGGGCGGGAGTGGGGAGCTCGCCGACGTCGATGGCGGCGCCGCCCGCCGCGGCGATGCCCTCGCGCACACCCTGCGCCAGAGCGCTGCCGGACGGCCGGTTATCACGTCCGACGGCGACGCGGGGCGCCTTGCCGTTGCCCAGCCGTTGCCACGCGAACGTCGTATAGGCCTGGCCAACGGCACGGGCGGCGGCGGGCGTGAGTTGCTCGTCGACGAGACCGCGGATGTCGTACTGGCGAAAAATTGTGGCGGGAAGCTTCACGCTGGCGCTACCCTTATTGACCCGTCGTGGTCGTCGTCGCCGCCGGTTGCACGCTCTGGCCGGCCGAGCGTGCGAGGTCGAAGAGCCGGTTCGGCCAGACTCCGAACAGCAGCAGGCCGGCCACCACCGCCAGCACGGCTGCGCGACCCCACCGGTCGAGCCGGACGTCGACGTGCGCGGCCTCGTCCGGCTCCGGTTTCATGTACATCGCCATGATGACGGGAAGATAGTACCCCGCCGAGACGACGCTGGTGAGGACCAGAATCGCGGCCAACGTATTCTGGCCGGCGCTGGTCGCCGCAATGAGGATGTACCACTTACCGATGAACCCGGCCGTGCCGGGGAAGCCGAGCAGCGAGAGCATGCAGATGGCGAGCGCGAACGCGAGCCAGGGGCGCCGGGCGGCCAGGCCGGCCAGGTCATCGATCAGGACATCGCTCTCGCCTGCCCTGCCCTTGGCCGTCAATACTGCAAACGCGCCCAGTGACATCAGGGTGTACGCGATGACGTAGACGATGAACGCACTCGTCCCGGACGAGCCGCCCGCGGTCACCGCCACGAGCAAGTAGCCGGCATGTGCAACCGAGGAGTAGGCGAGCATCCGCTTGAGCGAGCGTTGCCCCAGCGCGAAGAGGTTGCCGCCGATCATCGTGATCGCGGCGAGCCACCACAGCATGTCGTGCCAGGCGGCCACGCCGGCGAAGCCGGCGACCAGCACGCGAAATAGCGCGGCAAAGGCCGCCGCTTTCACACCGGTCGCCATGAAGGCCGTGACCGGCGTGGGCGCGCCGTCATACACATCCGGCGCCCACATGTGGAAGGGTACGGCCGCCACCTTGAATGCGAATCCCACGATCAGCAGCGCCAATCCGACGAGCAGCATGACGCTGGGCTGGCCCATGAATTCGACCTGCGCGCCGATCAGGCTGATGTTCGTCGTTCCGGTCGCGCCATACAACAACGCGATGCCGTACAACAGAAACCCGGAGGCGAACGCGCCCAACAGGAAGTACTTCAGCGCTGCCTCGGCGGAGCGGGCCCGACGGCGATCGAATCCCGCCAGAACGTAGACGGCGACGGACATCAGCTCGAGGCCCAGGAAGATGACCATCAGGTCGGCGCCGGCTGCCATCACCAGCATGCCGAGCGTCCCCAACACGAGCAGCACGTAGTACTCCGGGGCCAGCAGCTGCTCGCGCTCGAGATACGCGAACGAGATCAGCACCGTAAGCGCCGCGGCGCCGAGGAACACCCAGTCGGCGACCCAGCGGAAGTCGTCGGCCGCGACCATCGCCGCGAGCCCCTCCACTCCGGCGCGGTGCCACCACAACCACCACGTGGCGACCGCGGTGGACAGCAGCGCTGCCAGCGTCAGCCAGCCGGCAATCCGCAGGTCGCGCACCGTCTGGTGACGCCAGGCGACGAACAGCAGCAGCACCAGCGCCCAGCCGGTGAGGACCAGCTCGGGCAGGAGCGACAGCAGCAGATCGTGGTAGACGGAGGGGTCCAGTTTCATGGCTGTCCCCCCGCTGCCGGTTGTCCCTGCGTCGCGCCCGGACGGACCTGCTCGATCAGCTGCCGTGCGGACGGTTCCATGCGGCGGAGGAACGGCCTCGGATAGATCCCGACCCACAGAATGCACACGAGCAGCGGGACGAGGACGAGCAGCTCGCGCGGCGTGAGATCGGTCAGCTTTTCGTTCTCGTGATCGGTGAGCGGGTTGTAAATCACGCGCTGCAGCGCCGTCAGCAGGTATGCGGCGGCCACGATCACGCCGGTCGTGGCCAGGCCCGTCGCAATCGGGTAGGTGCGGAACGACCCCACCAACACCAGGAACTCACCGACAAAGCCATTCGTCCCCGGAAGGGCGATCGATGAGAGCGACACGATCGTGAGAATCGCGGCGAACAGCGGCACGACGCGCGCGATGCCGCCGTAGGCCTCGATGAGCCGGCTGTGGCGGCGTTCGTAAATCATGCCCACCAGGAAGAACAGCGCGCCGGTCGAAATCCCGTGGTTGATCATCACCAGCAGCGCGCCCTGCACGCTCTGCAACGTCAGCGCCCAGATGCCGAGCATCACGAACCCGAGATGCGCGACGGACGAGTAGGCGATCAGCTTCTTGAAGTCCGGTTGCACCATCGCGACGAGTCCGCCATAGATGATGCCGATCAGGGAGAGGGCGACGATGACGAGCTGCACGCTCTGGTTCATCGCGACCGCCGGGAAGAGCGGCAAGGCGAACCGCAGGAACCCGTATGTCCCCATCTTCAGCAGGATGCCCGCCAGGATCACCGAGCCCGCCGTCGGCGCCTCGACGTGGGCGTCCGGCAGCCAGGTGTGCAGCGGGAACAGCGGCACCTTGATCGCAAATGCCAGGAAGAAGGCGCCGAACAGCCACCAGGCGGTGGATCCCAGCAGCGGCGCCTGAGCGAGGAGATGCGCGTAGCTGAAGGAATAGACGCCCGTAACGCCGGCGGCATGCAGGTACAACACGATGATCGCCACGAGCATGAGCAGCGATCCGAAGAACGTATAGATGAAGAACTTGATCGCCGCGTACAGCCGGTTGTCGCCGCCCCACACCCCGATGATGAAATACATCGGGATGAGCATCACTTCCCACATCACATAGAAGAGGAAGAGATCGAGCGCGATGAACACGCCGATCATCCCGGTCGTCAGGACGAGGAGCAGCGCATAGAAGGCGCCCTCGCGCCTGGTGATGTAGCTCCAGCTGCCCAGAATGGAGAGCGGCATCAGGAACGTCGTCAGCAGGACGAGAAACAGCGAAATTCCGTCCACGCCGACCGTGTAGTGGATCCCCCACGCGGCGATCCACGTGCGATCGACCATGAACTGCATGCCGCCCGCCGGCACGAAGGTCCACCACAGCGGAACCGACAGCGCGAACTCCACCAGGCTGGCGGCGAGCGCGACGTACTTCGCCAACCGTCCGGGGAGCAACAGCACCACGGCGGCGGCGACGAGCGGCCAGACGAGCAGCGCGGTGAGCACCCAGGGCGCGTACATCAGCTGATCGCCCGCCACAACAACAGCAGCACGCCCACCACAAACGCGGCGACGTACATGCCCACCTGCCCCGTTTGTAACCAGCGATTCGCCCAGCCGAGGGCCCGTGCCCCCCGCGCGGCGCCGTTGACCGCGGCGCCGTCGATAGCCCGCTGATCCACCAGCTTCCAGAGGACCTCGCGCGACAGCCAGACCAGCGGCCGGACGATGAGCGCGTCATAGATCTCGTCCACGTACCACTTGTCGCGCAGCACGCGCGCGAAGCCGCGTTCCGCGGGGGCGCTGCGCGCGGGAACGAGCCCCTCCGGCTTGAGCAGCCGCCACGCGCCGACGATTCCGATGACGGCGGTCGCGACCGCCACGCCCACGAGCAGCCATTCGGTCCCCGGCGCGAGATGCGCTTCGGGAAGCAGCGCGGCACCCGGCTCGGTCACGGGCTCGAGCCAGTGATGCAGCCAGGCGTTGCCGTGGTAGAGCTCCGGGACGTTGAGCAGACCGCCGGCCGCCGACAGCAGCCCGAGCAGGACGAGGGGGCCGGTCATGATCCACGGCGCCTCGTGCAGGTGTGCCTGCTCGTTCTCGCCGGTGCGGTTCGGGCCGTGGAAGGTGTAGAGCATCAGCCGCGTCATGTAGAACGCCGTCAGCAGCGCCGCCACGAGTGCCAGCGCCCAGAACACGAGCCAGACCGGCTGGGTCGACCCCCTCGCGAACGCGGCGGTGAGGATCTCGTCCTTGGAGAAGAACGCCGAGAGCGGCGCAATCCCGGCGATTGCGAGCGTCGCGATCCACATCAACACGGTCGTCCACGGCATATAGCGCGACAGGCCGCCCATGTTGCGCATGTCCTGGGCGTCTTCATGCGCGTGAGTGTGATGATAGGCCCGGTGCATCGCGAAGATCACGCTGCCCGAGCCGAGGAACAGCAGCGCCTTGAAGAAGGCATGCGTCGTCAGGTGGAAGATGCCGGCGCTGATCGCTCCCGTGCCGACGCCCAGGAACATGTAGCCGAGCTGCGAAATCGTGGAATACGCGAGGACCTTCTTGATGTCCCACTGTTTCAGCGCGATCGTCGCGGCGAACAGCGCCGTGAGGGCGCCTACGCCCGCGACCACGGCGCCCGACAGCGGTGCCATCGCGAACAGCAGATTACAGCGCGCGACGAGGTATACGCCCGCGGTCACCATCGTGGCCGCGTGGATCAGCGCCGAGACCGGCGTCGGGCCGGCCATCGCGTCGGGCAACCAGGTGTACAGCGGGATCTGCGCCGACTTGCCGGTGCAGCCGAGGAACAGGAACAGCGTGATGGCGGTGACGGTGCTGCCCCCCGCCACGAGCGCGGTGGGAGCGTGGGAGAAGACGGTGCCGAAGTCGAGGGAGCCCGTCGTCCAGAAGATCATGAGCATCGCGACCATGAATCCGAAGTCGCCGATGCGGTTCATGATGAATGCCTTGCGGCCGGCGTTCGCGTTGACTTCCTCGTTGAACCAGAAGCCGATCAGCAGATAGCTGCACAGCCCCACGCCTTCCCAACCGACGAACATCACGGGGAAACTCGCGCCCAGCACGAGCACCAGCATGAAAAAGACGAACAGGTTGAGATACGCGAAGTAGCGCGCGTACCCGGGATCTTCCCTCATGTAACCGATGCTGAACAGATGGATCAGCGAGCCGACGCCGGTCACCACGAGCAGCATCACGGCCGAGAGCTGGTCTACCTGCAGAGCGAAGTCCACCTGCAGCGTACCGACGGGAATCCACGACCAGTAGCGGAGCACCACCGGCGCTTCCGCATGTAGTCCGGCGAAGGCGCTGAAGACCAGGGCGGAGACGACGAACGCCGCGATCAACACGCCCGCGCCGATGACTGACACGAGAGTCTTGGCCGTGGGACGGACAAATACCAGTGCGCCGTTCAGCACGAAGCCGAGCAGCGCCAGCGCCGGCGCGAGCCAGATCAGGTCGACGGCAGTGCCGGTCATCCGTCCCTGAGGAGATTCATGTTCTGCAGGCTCACCGACTTCTTATGGCGGTAGACGGCGAGGATGATGGCGAGCCCCACGGCCGCTTCCGCGGCCGCGACGGCCATAACGAAGAACACGAACACCTGGCCGCCCACGCCGAGGCTCTGCGCGAGCGCCACGAACGTCAGGTTCACGGCGTTGAGCATCAGCTCGACGCACATGAAGATCACGATGACGTTGCGCCGGAACAGCACGCCGGCGACGCCCAGCGTGAAGAGCACGGCGGAAATCGCGAGGGCCGGGCTGAGCAGCATGCTACAGTTTCTGCTTCGCGAGCACGACGGCGCCGACGATCGCCGCGAGCAACAGTACGCTGGCGATCTCGAACGGAACGACGTAGGCATCGAACAAGGGGGTCGCGACGGCGGCGACCATCCCCTGCTGCTGCTGCATCGCCGCGATGGTCCCGGGCGGCAGGCGGATCGCGTCCGGCAACGTCGCCTGGCCGACGACGCGGAGCTGAAACAGCAGCGTCCCGGCGAGCACGGCGGCGATCAGCACTCCCACCGGCCCCTTGATGTCGGTCGGTCCGGGCCGTCCCAGGTTCAGCAGCATGATCACGAAGAGGAACAGCACCATGATCGCGCCGGCATAGACCAGCACCTGGAGCACCGCGATGAACTGCGCGTCGAGCAGCACGAACAGCGCGGCGAGCGCGAACAGGGTGACGACCAGCCACAGCGCGCTGGCGACGGGGTTCCTGCGCGTGATGCACAACAGCGCACTCAGCATCGCGATGACGCCGAAAAACCAGAAAAAGGTCAAGCGGCTAAGTGGCAAAGGGGCTACTCACCTTTGGGATCTGAGGGATCCCACAGGGTCGAAACCGGATGGGTCTGTGCCGTCAGGCGCTCGAGATCGTAGACGAAGCGGTCGCGGGAATACTCGGAGTTCTCGTAGTGCACCCCGACGTGGATCGCTTCCTCAGGGCACACTTCCTGGCAGTAGCCGCAGAAGATGCAACGGAACTCGTCGATCTCGTAAATCAGCGGATAGCGGTTTCCCTCTTCATCCTCGCCGGGCACCAGCTTGATGCAGTTCGCCGGGCAGATCTGCGGGCACAAGCCACAGGCGACGCACTTCGCGCGTCCCTGTTCATCCGTCAGCATGCGGTGCGTGCCGCGCCACCGTGAGGAGAGCGTCCAGTCTTTGGAGGATTTCTCTTCCGGGTATTGCATCGTGACTTTGGGCCGCAGCAGGTGGCTAAAGGTCAGCGCCATCCCCTTCAGCGTGGCACGCAGGTACGACGTCTGAGCGGTTGGCCGCTTCATGACCTTCACGCCAATGGCCATCAGGCTGCCTCCTGCCGCACCGAGCCGGAGACGATCCTGCCGCGGTCCAGCCACCACACGAGCATGATCAACAGCACGACGTTGAGACCACCCAACGCCGCGGCCATGCCGCGGCCGTACTCCCAGCCGAGCTGGCTGCGGATGAGCCAGATGGCCACCGCCAGCACGGTGATATAGAGGAGTGCGAGCGGCAGCAGCACTTTCCAGCCGAGCGCCATGAGCTGATCGTAGCGGAAGCGCGGCAAGGTCCACCGCACCCAGACGAAGGTAAAGAGGAAGATGAATGTCTTGAGCCCGAACGCGGCGAGTGTGAGGAGCGTCTTGGGAATGCTCGGATCGCCGGTCGAGTCCCAGGTCGTGAAGGGAATGTCCCAGCCGCCAAAGAACAGCGTCGCCATCAGCGCGGACGCCGTCACCATGTTCGAGTACTCGGCGATGTAGAACATCGAGAACTTCATCGCGCTGTACTCGGTGTGATAGCCGGCGATCAGCTCCCCCTCGGCTTCGGGCAGGTCAAAGGGCAAGCGGTTCGTTTCCGCGAAGGCGCTGATGAAGAAGATCACGAACGCGATCGTCAGAGGTATCACGAACGGCAGTCCCCGCTGCTGCTGAGCGACGACTTGCGAGAGCGTGACGTTCCCCGCCAACAACAGGACGGCGACGGTGCTCATCCCGAGGGCGATCTCGTAGGAGATCATCTGCGCCGACGCGCGCAGCCCACCGAGCAGGGCGTATTTGTTGTTGGACGCCCATCCCGCCAGCACGATCCCGTACACGCCCAGCGAGCTGATGGCCAGGATATAGAGGAAGCCGACCGGGAGATCGGCCACGACCATCGGCACGATGCCCCATTTGGTTGGGAGCGGCGATGCGAAGGGGATCACGCCGAACGTCAGCAACGCCGGCACGAAGGAGACGATCGGTGCGAGCGTGAACAGCGCCTTGTCCGCCATCGCGGGCGACGTCTCTTCCTTCAGAAAGTTCTTCAGACCGTCGGCCGCGGGCTGGAGCAGACCCTGCGGGCCGACACGGTTGGGGCCGAGGCGGTCCTGCATCCAGGCGCACACCCGCCGTTCGAACAGCGTCAGTAGCGCTACCCCAACCATGATCAGGTTGAAGACAACGAATACCTTGATCGCGGACGCGATGAGGAAAAAGGTCACGAAACCCCCGCCAGGCCGAGCGCGGCGACGAGCTGTCCCAGCACCCAGGCCGCCGGCTGTGCCATGCCGGGCGCCGGCTTTGCTTGGTAGTAGCGCTGCTCGCGGCCGTCGCGATTGGTAAAGGTGCCTTCTTCCTCGGCGACGTTGGCAATCGGCAGAATCACGTCCGCACGCCGGCACGCCGCGTCGTCGGCGAGGACGGTGCCGAGATAGATCAGCGCGCCGTTGGTTTCGACCGCGCAATCGGGATCGTCGAGCACGAGCACCACGGCCGCCGATTTCGCAGCCGCGATCGCCGACGCGTAGTCGCGCGTGTAGCCGAGCTGCTCGGCGCCCTTCGCATTGGGGGCACGCTCGGCGCGCAGGGCGAGATTCGGTACGCCGGGAAGCGGCGCCTCCTCA
>DASPXD010000119.1:0-13830 GCA_035637435.1 Gemmatimonadales bacterium | reverse complement strand
GCATTGCCGCCTGTGCCGCCCCTACCGCCCTTGTTATCTCTGGCATTTCCTACAATACGTCGTCTGTCGCAAATCGATCTTGTGTGTCTTGATCAGCTTCCTGCCGCACCGCACGCATTTTTCCCCACCGCGACCGTACACGCGTAGCTCGAATTGGAAACGCCCGCGCTCCCCGGTGCCCGTGCGATAGTCGCGCAGCGTCGTGCCCGACGACTCGAGCGCTCGTTGCAGCACATCGACGATCGCGGCATGCAACCGCGCGAACTCCTCGAGCGACAGTTTGTTTGTCGGCTTCGACGGATCGAGCAGGGCGTCGAACAGCGCTTCGTTGGCGTAGATGTTTCCCACTCCCGCCAGGCGCCGCTGGTCCATGATCGCTTTCTTGACCGCCGTGCGCGTGCCCTTCAAGCGATCCGCAAAGACGAACGGCGTGAACGTCTCCTCCAGCGGCTCGGGGCCGATGCGTCCCGTGTAGCGAATCCAGCCTTTCTCATCGAGCAGCCAGATCGTGCCGAGCCGCCGCACGTCGCGATAGACGAAGCGGCGTCCATCACTGAGCGTGCAGATCAGGACGGCGTACTTCGCCTGCTCCGGGGTGAGCGGCTTGTCGTGGACGATCAGCGAGCCGGTCATGCGCGGCTGGATGATCATGCGGTGGCCGGATGACAGCCGAAAGACGGCGTGTTTGGCGCGGCGGGAGACCTGTTCGATGGTGTTGCCGCGCAATGTTCTGATCAGGCGCGGCTTGGAGACCTGGCGCAGCACATCGGATTTCTTCAGCTCCACGCGCGCGATGCGACACCCCTCGAGCCGCGGGGCGATTTCGCGGATGATCGTTTCGACTTCAGGCAGTTCCGGCACGCTGGATCTCGCGCCAGGCGACGTCGCGCCGCCACGTCTTGCCTTCGAACGCAATCCGCTCGGCAGCCGCGCGGCTCGCGGTCGCCGCGCGCCCCACCGTCGTGCCGAGACCGGTCACACTCAGCACGCGGCCACCGGCTGTACGCAATCTTCCCTCGTTGTCCCGGGACGTGCCCGCGTGGAAGACGATCACGTCATCCCCGAGCTCCGCCGCGTCCGGGAGCCCGATCGCCACGCCCTTTTCTGGATTGTCGGGATACCCGCGCGCGGCCAGCACCGTGGTGACCGCGGCCCGCTCGGTGATCAACACCTGCTGGGTGGGCAACGGATTCCAGCGTCGCCGCGCGATCGCGATGAGATGCTCGGTGAATCCGGGCAACAGCGCGGGCAGCAGCGCCTGCGTCTCCGGATCGCCGAAGCGCGCATTGAACTCGAGGACCGACGGCATGCCGTCGGGCAGAATCATCAAACCGGCATAGAGCACGCCTTCGTAGGGAGACCCCTGCGCCGCAACCTCGCGCAGCACCGGCTCGAAGACTTCGGCGCGCACCCGCGCGAGCAATGGCTCCGTGGCGATCCCGACGGGGCAGTACGCGCCCATGCCGCCGGTGTTCGGCCCGGTGTCGCCTTCGCCGAGCCGCTTGTGATCCTGCGCGGGCGGCAGCATCACGATGCGCTCGCCGTCGGTCAGTGCGAGCACCGATAACTCCTCGCCCTCCAGAAACTCCTCGACGAGAACCTCTCTGCCGGCGTCACCCAGAGAGCCATCGAGCATGGCGCGCACCACGTGGGCGGCCTCGATGCGGGTCTGGCACACGACGGCACCTTTCCCCGCGGCGAGTCCCGATGCCTTCACGACGAGCGGCTCGGCGTGATCTCCGATGTACTCCAGGGCAGGGCCCATTCCCACGAAGGTGGCACTGGCCGCGGTACGGACGCCGGCGCGCCGCATGACTTCTTTTGCATACGCCTTCGACGACTCGAGGCGCGCGGCGGCGGCCGTCGGGCCGAACGCGGCGCGCCCCCCGTCCCGCAGGCGATCCACCAGGCCCGCGGCGAGCGGGGCTTCGGGGCCCACGATCGTGATGTCGATGTCGTGTTGTTGGACCGCCGCGACCAGATCACCGATCGCGGTGGCGGAGATGGGGAGGTTGCTCGCGAGGGTCGCGGTACCGGGGTTCCCGGGAGCGGCAAAAACGACGGTGTCGGAGGCGTCGCGCCGCAGCGCCCAGCAGAGGGCGTGCTCGCGGCCGCCGCCTCCGACGACCAATACTCTCACTTCTTCTTGAATGCGTCCGAAAACGCCTGCGCGGCTCGCTTGGCGGAGTCGACCACGTCGTTCACGACTGCCTTGGCTTCCTTCATATAGTGGTCACGCGCCTCATCGATGTCCTTGTCGATCGGCCGGTTCTCGGCGTCCGGGCCGCGGCGGGTGTACTCGCCGTTCAGGATGCGCTCGTAGTGGCCGGCTTCGATCCAGCGTTGCAGCTCGGCGGCGCGCAGTGTGTTGAACGGATGCGTGCGCTCGAGGGTGTTCAGAATCTGGAAAATACGGTCGAGCGCGCCACCCGCCTCCTCGTATTCCTTGGCCTGGATCAGGAATTCGTTGAGGTCCATCTGCTTCATGTCGCCGCCGCCGGCCATCTTCAGGTACATGCGCATGGCGGCGTGAGGATCCTGGGTGGACAGGAGTCCCGCGCGATCGGACGAGAGCTCGCTTTTGCGGAACCACTCGAGCAGCGCGATCCGGATCGGCAGCAGCGCGATGCCCGCCAGGAACGGCAGGGTGGCGAAACTGAAATTGAGGATCAGGATCAGGATGGTGACATAGAGCGAGTGCCCGCTCATCACGTGGCCCAGCTCGTGGCCCAGGAGCGTCCGCATCTCGTCGTCATCGAGCAGCTTCAACGCGCCGGAGTTGATGACGATGAACGGCCGGTCCATCCCGTAGGCGCCGGCGTTGACGAACGGCGTCTGGGAAACGAACAGATCGGGCCGGGGGTCCCAATCCAGCGTCGTCAGCACGTCGGTGTACAGCTCATTGAGTCGCGGGAACTGCTTCGGCCCGACGCGCACCGCGTCGGCCTGGAACAGCAGGCGGATGCCGCGCTCGCCGATGAATCCGTAGATCTTCTTCACCACGAGGTCGAACCCCGGAACCGAGCGCAGCGACTGCAGCGCCGCGCGATCCGCCGGATGCTCCCACGAGACGGAAGCGATTTGGGTCAAAACTTTCCGCGGACGCGCCGCGGGAAGGTTGTTCGTTGGCTGTGTCATGCCTATCTCCTGATTGGATTCCCACCCGTACGGCGTGCAGAATCCCGTGTTTCGGTACGGTTAATCGTCCGCCAATGCCTGATCCAAATCCCCGATCAAATCCT
The DNA here is from genome assembly GCA_035637435.1 of Gemmatimonadales bacterium. Taxonomy (GTDB): domain Bacteria; phylum Gemmatimonadota; class Gemmatimonadetes; order Gemmatimonadales; family GWC2-71-9; genus 20CM-2-65-7. The sequence goes on along the minus strand of DASPXD010000119.1, from coordinate 10,588 downwards.
CCACATCCTCGATCCCGACGGACAGCCGAACCAGGCTGTCGGTCAGCCCCATGCGGCGCCGCATCTCGGGGGGCACGCTGGCGTGGGTCATGGACGCCGGATGCCCGATGAGGCTCTCCACCCCTCCCAGCGACTCGGCCAGTGCGAAGATCCTGGTTCGCTCGACGAAGCGACGGGCGAACGCGGTATCGCCCAGCTCGATGCTGATCATCCCCCCGAATCCCTTCATCTGACGGGACGCGAGCTCGTGCTGCGGATGTGACCGCAGGCCGGGATAGTATATGCGCTGCACCCGCGGATGCTGCTCCAGCCACTCGGCGACCCGGCGGCCGTTGGCATCGTGCTGGCGCATGCGCAGCGCCAGGGTCTTGGTGCCGCGCAGCGCCAGCCAGCAGTCGAACGGCCCCGGCACCGCACCGGACGAGTTCTGAATGAAGCCGAGGCGCTCCGCGAGGTCGTCGCGGGTCGTCACCAGCATCCCGCCGACCATGTCGGAGTGGCCGTTCAAGTACTTGGTGGTCGAGTGGAGCACGATGTCGGCGCCGAATTGCAGGGGCTGCTGGAAGTACGGGGTGGCGAACGTATTGTCGACGACGAACAGCGCCTTGGCCTTGCGTGCGATCTCGCCGGTCGCCTTGAGATCACACAGTCGCATCATCGGGTTGGTGGGCGTCTCGGCGTAGACGATCCTGGTGTTCGGCGTGACCGCGGCCGCGACTGCTGCGGTGTCGCCGCCGTCCACGAACGTGAACGTGAGGCCGAGCCGTGCCCAGATGTGCGTCATCTGCCGATGCGACCCACCATACACGTTTTCACCGCTCACGACGTGATCGCCCGCCGACAGCAGCTTCATCACGGCGTCGAGCGCCGCCAACCCGGAGCCGAACGCGAATCCGTGCAGGCCGCCCTCCAGCGCAGCCACGTTGCGCTCGAGCGCCTCGCGCGTGGGATTGCGGGTGCGGGCATACTCGTAGCCCTTGTGACGCCCCAGTCCCTCCTGGATGTAGGTCGAGGTCTGGTAGATCGGCGCCATCACCGCGCCGCTCAAGGGATCGCCTACGTACCCGGCGTGCACGGACCGAGTCGCAAAGCGGTGCGCGAGATCGTGTTCTGCGACACGCGTCATGGCCGGAACGTAAGGGCCGCTTCCGCCAGGGGCAAGCGATGGATACGTTAGGCACGCGATGCCACCGTTCTCAGGAATGCGTTGTCTCGTCGTCGACGACGAGCCGCGGCTGCGCCGGGTGCTGGTGCGCCTGCTCGAAGGCGAAGGGTTCGCGTGCGCGGAAGCGGGCTCGGGCGTCGAGGCGCTGCAGGAGCTGGAGAAGGGCCCGGCGCCGCTCGTCATCTCCGACCTGCGCATGCCGGAGATGGACGGCGTGACGCTGCTGCGCGAAATCATCTCCCGCTGGCCCGAGACGGCGGTGATCATGGTGACCGCGGTGGCCGAGGTCGAGAGCGCCGTCGCGTGCCTGCAGATGGGCGCCCTGGATTACGTGGCGAAGCCGTTCCATCTCGATGAAGTTCGTGCGCGCGTGTCACAGGCGCTCGACAAGCGCCGGCTCATCATCGAAAACCGCACCTACCAGCACGGCCTCGAAGAGCGCGTCGAAGCACAGGCGCGGCGCATCGAAGAGCTGTTTCTCGAAGGCGTGCACGCCCTCGTGTATGCGCTCGAAGCGAAAGACGCGTACACGCGCGGCCACTCGATGCGGGTCGCGAATTACTCGGTCGCGATCGCCCGCGCGCTGGACCTCGATAACGATCTCATCGACACGATCGCGCTCGGCGCCGAGCTCCATGACGTCGGGAAGATCGGCGTGAGCGAGAGCGTGCTCCACAAGGCGGGAAAGCTGTCCGATGCCGAGTACCGTCACATCATGGAGCATACCGTCATCGGGGCGCGGATTCTCGGGCCGCTGATGCGTGATGCGCCCGGGGCGCTGGCGATCGTACGGTCGCACCACGAGCGGCTGGATGGCACGGGGTCCCCCGACGGTCTCAAAGGCGACTTGATCCCGTTCGAGGCCCGGCTGGTAAGCGTTGCCGATGCCTTCGACGCGATGACGAGCGTGCGGCCCTACCGGCCCTCGCTGTCGGTCAGCCACGCGATGCGCGAGCTGGAAGAAGGAAAGGGCGTCCAGTTCGACCCGGAGATCGTCCAGGCGTTCCTGCGCGCCTTCGCCGAACAGACCGCGCTCCCCATCCCGACCCCCCAGCTGCAGCCGCTGCGCCTGCCGACCCGAGCCATGGAAGCCCGTCGGGCCTGATTCCTACATTAAATTGAGCGTCCATGTCCGACACTCTCATGGTCAGCGTGTCGGGGGTTCGAGGTCTGGTCGGCACCGACCTCACTCCCGAAGTCGTCGCCCGCTGGGCGGCGGCGTTCGGAACGTGGGCAAGAGCGGGGAAGGGGGACGGGGGACGAGGGAAGGGTAAAACCCGCGTTGTGTTAGGTCGGGACGCTCGGACTTCCGGCCCGATGTTCACGGCCGCGGCAATTGCCGGCCTCCAGTCGATTGGATGCCATGTAATCGATGTGGGCTTAGTTGCTACTCCTACGGTACAACTCGCCGTCGAGCATCATCGGGCCGCCGGCGGCATCATCCTCACCGCCAGCCACAATCCGATCGAATGGAACGCTCTCAAGTTCGTCGGCCCTGATGGCATCTTTCTTGATGGCGTAGCGGGCACGCGGGTACGCGAACTGGCAGCGGGCGGGGAGAATTCCCTGCCACGAGCCACCTACAATGCGATCGGCGGTGTGGAGGCGGATACGGACGCGATTTCCCGCCATCTCGCCGCCGTGCTCGCGCTGCGGGGAGTCGATGTTCGGGGCATCCGGCGCCGCCGCTTCCATGTCGCGCTCGACTGCGTGCGTGGTGCGGGTGGAGCCGTGATGCCGGAGCTGTTCGAGCGACTCGGTTGCCGCGTGGCGGCGATCAACACGGAAACGGACGGCTTGTTTCCCCGCCCGCCCGAGCCGGTGCCCGAGAACCTGAAGGCACTCGGCGCGCTGGTGCGACGGAAGAAGGCCGACATCGGAATTGCCGTCGATCCGGATGTCGATCGGCTGGCGATCGTGGACGAACGCGGCAATCCGATTGGCGAAGATTACACGCTCGCGTTTGCCATTCGAGCAGTCTTGGGGAAGCGGGACGGGGGACGGGGGAAGGGCAAAACCGTCGTGTGCAATCTTTCGACGAGTCTCGTCGTCGAGGATGCCGCGAAGGAGTTCGGCGCGATGGTCGTCCGCGCACCCGTCGGTGAAGCGCACGTCGCGCGGAAGATCAACGAGCTGAAAGCGGTGATCGGCGGGGAAGGGAACGGGGGAGTGATGTATCCGGCGCTGCACGTGGGACGCGACGCGCCGGTGGCTGGGGCGCTGGTCCTGGGGCTGCTCGCCCGCGAGCAGGCAAGCGTGAGTGAACTCGTCGCGCGAGCGCCGCGTTACACGATCGTCAAAGCAAAGCTGGAACGCGGAACGCGGAACGTGGAACGGTTGGCGGCACAGGTGTATCCGGCATTGCGCTCCCGTTTTCCAGAGGCAACGGCCGACACGCAGGACGGACTACGGCTCGCATGGCCGGATCGGTGGCTGCACGTGCGGCCATCGGGCACGGAACCGATTATTCGGCTGATCGCGGAAGCGCCATCGCGCGCCGACGCAGAGAAACTGATAGATGAAGGGCGGCGGTCATGTGCGGCATCGTAGGATACACCGGGAAACGAACAGCGGCGCCCGTGGTGCTCGAGGGCCTGAAGCGGCTCGAGTACCGCGGCTATGACTCGGCGGGGCTGGCGGTCGTCAACGGCGGCCTCGAGGTGTTTCGCGCGCCCGGGAAAATCGCGGTGCTCGAGCGCGAGCTGGGCGCCACCCTGCCCGAAGGCACGACGGCGATCGCCCACACGCGCTGGGCGACCCACGGCGCCCCCAACACCCTCAACGCCCATCCCCATGTCGACTGCGGTGGCACGCTCGCGCTGGTGCACAACGGCATCATCGAAAATGCCGGAGCCCTGCGCCAGGCGCTGACCAAGCGCGGCCACATGTTTCGCTCGCAGACCGATACCGAAGTGCTTTGCCATCTCATCGAAGAGTCACACACCAAAGGCGCGTCCCTCGTGGACGCGACCGCCGAAGCGCTGCGCCAGGTCGAAGGCGCGTACGGGATCGCGGTGATCTCGCGCCGCGAGCCCGACACGATCGTCGCCGCGCGCCGCGGATCGCCGCTGCTGCTCGCCATCGGCAACAGCGAGAACTTCGTCGCATCGGATGCGTCGGCGGTGCTGGCGCATACCCGGTCCGTCGTGTACCTCGACGACGGCGAGATCGCCGAAGTGAAACCCACCGATTATCGCATCATGGATCTCGCGGCAGCGGAGAAGGAGAAGGAGATCATACAGGTCGAGTGGGACCTGGCCACGATCGAGCGCGGCGGCTACGCGCACTTCATGCTCAAGGAGATCATGGAGCAGCCCGAGAGCGTACGGAACACACTGCGCGGCCGGCTGCTCGAGGAAGAGGGCACGGTGCGCTTCGGTGGTCTGAACATCAGCGACGAAGAGCTGCTCAAAGTGCAGCGCATCGTGATCACCGCATGCGGGACCTCCTGGCATTCGGGCCTGATCGGCGAATACATGATGGAGGAGCTGGCGCGGATTCCGACGGAAGTCGAGTACGCGTCGGAGTTCCGCTACCGTAACCCCATCGTGGATGAACGCACGCTGGTCATCGGCATTTCGCAGTCGGGCGAGACGGCGGACACGCTGGCCGCGCTGCGGGAAGCGAAGCGGCGGGGTGCGCGCACGCTCGGCCTGATCAACGTGGTGGGCAGCACGATCGCCCGCGAGGTGGACGGCGGCATCTATCTGCACGCCGGGCCGGAGATCGGGGTGGCGAGCACCAAGGCGTTCTCGAGCCAGATCGTCGCGCTCGCGCTGCTGACGCTGAAGATGGGCCGGTTACGCGCCCTCTCGATCCTGCAGGGGCGGGAAGTGGTGCGCGCGCTCGCGAAGCTGCCGGAGCTGGTGAGCAAGGTGCTCACGAAAGCGCGGCAGATCGAGGAGCTGGCGGACCGGCTGGTGCGCGCGCAGAACGTGCTGTACCTGGGGCGCGGTTACAATTTCCCCGTGGCGCTCGAAGGGGCGCTGAAGCTCAAGGAAATCTCCTACATCCACGCCGAGGGATATCCGGCGGCGGAGATGAAACACGGCCCGATCGCATTGATCGACGACCTGATGCCCGTCGTGTTCATCGCGCCGAAGGACGGCGTGCACCAGAAAGTCGTGAGCAACATCGAAGAAGTGAAAGCCCGCGGCGGTCGCGTCATTGCGATCGTGACCGAGGGCGACACGGCGCTCGACCAGCTGGCGGATTACCGCATCGAGATTCCGGAGACGCTGGACCTGCTCACGCCCGTGCTGAGCGTGGTGCCGCTGCAATTGCTGGCGTACTATATCGCGGTGCGGCGGGGCTGTAACGTCGATCAACCAAGGAATCTGGCGAAGAGCGTGACCGTCGAGTGAGAGTCGTCCTCCAGCGGGTCAAGCGTGCGGAGGTTCGGGTGGAAGGCCGGGTTACCGGAAAGATCGGACCCGGCTTTCTCGTGTTCGCCGGTTTCGCGCCGGCCGACACCGATGCACAGCTGGCGTGGATGGCCGAAAAGATTCTTGGTCTGCGCGTCTTCAGTGACGACGAAGGCAAAATGAACCGCGATCTCGCCGACGTCGGTGGCGGCGTCCTCGTCGTCTCGCAGTTCACGCTCTACGGAGATGCGAGTAAGGGCCGGCGTCCGAGCTTCATCGACGCCGCGCCTCCGCCCGTGGCGATCTCCCTGTACGAACGCTTCGTGGCCCTGTTGCGTGAGCGCAGCGGCGGTATCAAGGTCGAGACGGGGGAGTTCGGCGCGATGATGGAGGTCGAGCTGGTGAACGACGGGCCGGTAACGCTGCTGCTCGAGCGATAGCGGGGAGTCAGGGCAGGGAGCGTTCTTGCCGAACGACGCACTGCGTGGTATTTCATAGTCGCTAGCAGCGCCACCAGTGACAAAGGCAACCCCGGCAATCGCCGAGCTACCGAACTGGTGGCTCGGCGTTTGGTTCTGGAGGACGCGAGTCGTAATCCCAGGACCGGAGGATCTTATGACAATCCGCTTGACCCTACTCCCGCCCGCAATGGTCGCGCTGCCGTTCCTGGTTAGTGCCTGCATTAATGAACCGACCGCCGCCGGGACGGGATCTCGGCCTCTCGCGGCGAGGGTCCTCGCAGCCGATCCGGTGTCGCTGAAGCTGGACCCGACCGCCGGGAACTTTCCACCGCCCGACTTCCTCAGGCAGAGGGGCAACGGGCCGTACTCGCAGGCGCAGTGGACGAACAAGGTGGCGCTGGAAGGCAAGTTCTCGGTGCTGCTGGCGAAGACGGTCGACTTTGCGTCCTGTTACACGCCAACCCCACAGAACGGGTGCATGGCGTTCGCGGCGGTGATCGTGACCGGGGTCGAAGGGATAAGGATCGACGAGCTCGGCGACATCGGCTTCTCGGTGAGCGGGAGCTGCGGCGCGGGCTCGCCGCGGTTCAACCTGTACTACGACACCGACGGCGACGGCCAGGCCGACGGGGTCGCGTTCTACGGCTGCGCGGCGCACGTGAGCGAGACGACGACGGATTGGACGAGCATGTCCGCGAGCGCGGCGACGCCGGACTTCTGCTACACGTTCCCGTCCGACCCCTGCACCCTGCTGACGCCGGGCGCGACCGTGGTCGAGCTGTCGGTCCTGGTGGACGAGAAGGGCACGTGGTACATCGACCGCGTGCAGGCCGCCGCCAGCACCACGGGCGAGCCCAACGGCACCTGACCGAGGTCCCTGCCTCACCCGGTACTCCACCTTCGTTTCCCCTCTCCCGAAGGGAGAGGGGATCAAGGGGTGAGGACCATGAATGACCGTCCCATCGTTCTCGCCTCCGGCTCCCCCCGCCGCCGGCAGCTCCTCGAAATGTTGCGCATCCCGTTCCGCGTCATCGCTCCCGACGTGGACGAGCACGTCCTGCCCGGCGAAACGCCGGACGCGTACGTCACCAGATTGTCGCGGGCCAAAGCGCAGGCCGTGCTGCCGCGCGCGCCCGGTGACGTCATCCTGGCAGCGGACACGACGGTCGTGTTGGGCGGCAAGATATTCGAGAAGCCGACGTCCGCGGCACATGCCGTGGAGATGCTGGAGCAGCTCCAGGGCAAGACCCACGAGGTGCTCACCGCGGTTGCCGTGGCGGAGAATGGCAGGCTGGAGCAGGCGCTGGACGTCTCGCGTGTGACGTTCCGGCCCAACACGCGAGGAGTACTCGAGGAATACGTCGCGACCGGGGAGCCGCTCGACAAGGCCGGCGCCTATGCTATTCAGGGCCTGGGTGCGCCGCTGATCGAGCGCGTGGAAGGCGATTTCTTCGGGGTGATGGGGCTGCCGCTGCGGCTGGCGCTGGACCTGCTCGCGAAGTTCGGAAGACCTTACCGCTTCACGCGATAGACCGGCACCTTCTTCGCTTTGCCTTTCACCTGGATCGGCTCGAGGGCCTCGACCTTGGGCGGCTTCTTGAGCGCCTTGTAGAACGGCTCCGAGATCAGGATCTCGTTGAGGCCCGCCGATGAGCAGAGCCGGCTGGCGGTGTTCACCGCGTCGCCGATCACGGTGTACTCGAGCCGGCGGTTGGAGCCGATGTTACCGGCGAACACCTCGCCAAAGTTGATGCCGATGCCGATGGCGAGCGGCTGGCGGCCCGACTCTTTCCATTTGGCGTTCATCTTCTCGAGCGTCTCGATCTGGTCGACCGCGCACTGCATCGCACGATCGGCGTCGTCTTCATGGGCGATCGGTGCGCCCCACAGCGCCATGATCGCATCACCCATGAACTTGTCGAGCGTTCCCTGGTGCTCGAAGACGATGTCCACCATCTCGGTGAAATATTCGGTGAGCAGCCCGGCGATCTCGTCGGGGTTCATCGTTTCGGACATCGGGGTGAAGCCACGAATATCCGAGAAGAAGATCACTACAGGCCGCTTCTCGCCCTTGAGCTGCACCTCTTCGCCTTTTTGCGCGATGTCCGCGGCCACGTTGGGCGAGAAGTAGCGCTGGAAATTCGAAAGCACGAGCGCCTCGCGGCGAATCCGCTCGGAGAGCTGCGAATTCTCGATGGCGACCGCCGTCAACCCGCCGAACGCGATCAAGAACTCGAGATCTTCATCCGCGAAGGAGTGAGTGGCGGTGAGGTTGTCCACGTACAGGATGCCGAGGACCTTCTGGTCCGAGCCCATGAGCGGCGTGCACATGGCGCTGCGCACGCTCTGGATGAGAATCGATTTCCCCTTGAAGCGCTCGTCGGCGGCGGCGTTGTCCGACAGGATCGCGACCCGCTCTTCGACCGCTTTCCGGGCGATCGACTGCGGCACGTGTCGCGCGGCGCTCGCGTCGCCCGTCCGGCTCTTGGAAATGCGCGGGATCAACTCATTCGACTTGCCGTCCAGCAGCAGAATCGACACGCGGTCCACGTTCATGATCTGGAAGGTGAAGTCCACCACTTTGTCGAGCAGGCGATCCAGCTCCTGCTGCTTCGAGAGCTCCTTGGAGACCTCGAGCAGCAGCGACAACTTCTTCTCGCGCCGCTCCTCCTGACTCTGCGCCCGGACTTTGAGGTGGGAAGAGCCTTCCGGCTGGTCGATGACGATCGCCGGCACGCCGCCGCTGACCGGCAGCTGCCGCACGATCGTCCCGCCGGCCACGCCGCCTTTGGTACCCGACTTGAATTCGGCCGGCGGGGGCACGACCTGCGGCCGGGGAAGCGGCGCCGTCACCTCTTTGACGCGGAACGCGACCTTTCCGAACGTCACGACGTCGTTGGCGCCCGCTTCCGCCTCGGTGATCTTCGCCCCGTTCAGGAACGTGCCGTTCGAGGAGCCGAGGTCGGTGACGCGCACGCCGTTCTCGGTGAGGACGATTTCGGCGTGACGGCGCGAGATGGTCGGATCGTAGATCGGCACGTCGCTGGTGACCGCCCGACCCACCACGAGTTTGCGCCCGAGCTGGAGATCGATCGACTGCTCGCCGGAGGTGCTCATCAGCTTGAACACAGGCCCGAAGCTAATCACCGGCTTTCGCGAGCGCGAGCGCGCGCAGCACCGCCTGCGCCTTGGCCTCGGTCTCCGCGAATTCCCGCGCCGGCACGGAGTCGGCGACGATGCCCGCACCCGCCTGCGCGATCACGCGGTCCTTGAGCACGAGCGCGGCGCGAATGGCAATGCAGGTATCCATGGTCGCCGCGCCCCAGCCCACGTAGCCCACCGCGCCGGCATACGGCCCGCGCCGCTCCGGCTCCAGCTCGTCGATGATCTCCATCGCCCGTACCTTGGGTGCGCCGCTCACGGTCCCCGCCGGGAAGCAGGCGCGAAACACATCGAGAGCATCGTACCCCGGGCTGAGCTCGCCGCGCACCTCGCTGACGAGATGCTGCACATGGGAGTACCGCTCGATCTGCAGCGATTCCGTCACCCGCACCGTTCCATACCGCGCCACGCGACCGATGTCATTGCGGCCGAGATCGACGAGCATGCGGTGTTCGGCCAGCTCCTTCGCGTCGGCGCGCAACGATTTCGCGAGGTCCTCGTCCTCCTCGGGCGTGGCGCCGCGCGGCCGCGTGCCGGCGATCGGCCGCACCGTAACCTCGTCACCTTCGACGCGCACCAGCACCTCCGGTGAGCTCCCCACGAACGTGACGTCGTCGAGGGCGAGATAGAAGAGGTACGGCGCGGGATTCAGGGCACGCAGGTAGCGATACAGACGCAGCGGATCGACAGCGCCGGGCACGACCTGGCGGCGCGACAAGACGGCCTGGAACACGTCGCCCGCGGCGATGTAGTCGCGGATCTTCGCGACGTCGCGCTCGAACGCCGCGCGGGGGTATGTCGATTCGGTCCGCAGCGCTCGGTCGTCGCCGTCGAGCAGGAGCGGCGCGAGCTGGTGCGTTGCGCCGAGCCGGCCGATCAACGTGTCGAGCCGCTCCTGCGCCGATTCGTACAGGCGCAGGCGCTGCGCCGGCGTGGCACCGGCCGGCACCTCGACGTTCGCCACCACGATGGCGCGCCCGAAGACGTTGTCGAGGATCACGAGCGAGTCGGCGATCATGACGACCGCATCGGGCACGCCGAGCGTGTCGGGCGGCGCGTTGGGAAGGCGCTCGATGGTGCGCACGACGTCGTAGCCGAGATATCCCACGGCGCCGCCGGCGAACCGGGGCAATCCCGGGACCGCGACGCTGGGCAAGGCGCGCATCCGGTCGGCGAGATGCGCGATCGGCTCCTGTGTTTCGCCCGCGGGTGCCCACCCGGTGGCGGGTGTCCAGCGGTCGATACGCGTGCCGCGATAGCGCCACGCTTCCCGCGGCTCGGTGCCGAGAAACGTGTAGCGCGCCCAGCGCTCACCACCGACGAGTGATTCGAGCAGAAACGCGAACGGCGGCCGCGCGATCTTCGCGAAGGCCGCGACCGGCGTGTCGGCATCGGTGATGACCTCGCGAATCACCGGCACGATCCCCCCCCCCCCC
>DASPXD010000118.1:0-19565 GCA_035637435.1 Gemmatimonadales bacterium | reverse complement strand
GGTGCCCGCGGTCGCTGTGCCGCGGAGACTCAACATGTTCCTGTGGCGCGCCTGCGGCCACAGCAACTCTGGTCAGCCGTAGTCTGCTGAGAATTGCCCCTCCTGGGATCGAACCAGGACTCTCCTGATCCAGAGTCAGGCGTGTTGCCAGTTACACCAAGGGGCAGCACTGTTGCAGAAACTCGATGGAGCTGAGGGGGCTCGAACCCCTGACCTCCTGGGTGCGATCCAGGCGCTCTCCCAGCTGAGCTACAGCCCCCAAAGAGGCTTTCAAGGTAAACTGCTCGACGGTAGCTTGACAACGGCAAGGAGAACCGATGCGTCTCCGCATGTTGGTCCCAATCCTTTTTGTCGCGTCCCCTCTCACAGCACAAGTGCCGTGGACCGCCAACGTCCCGCGCCGCGGCTTCGCGCTCGACTTCCTGCGGCCCAAGTTCCAGGGCGGCGGGACGTCGCTCATCAGCTTCGCCGCGTTTCTGTCAGGCCGCTTCCCGATGGGCGACAAGGCGGCGATCCGATTCGAGCTGCCGTTCGCCCGCGGGTCGACTGATTTTGGCGGCTCGAGCTCATCACTCGGGAATCCGTACGTCGGCGTCGAGACCGGCGGTGCAACGGGGACGGCATTCGAAATGGGCGTGCGTGGCCCGCTGGCCTCCGAGAGCGAGTTCGCGGTTCAAATCGGCGAGTTCAGCGACATCACGCGCTATGAGGCGTTCCTGCCGAACACGGCCACCGTTTCCGGGCGTGCCCGCTACCGCTATCAGGGCGACAACGGATTCACGTTCGACGCCGGCGGCGGGCCGTCCGCGCTCTTCCCGACGAAGGGCGGCACCGCCGAGCTGATTCTGCATCATCACATGTCGGCGGGATATCGCGGCCCGCAGGTATGGGCGAGCGTCGGCTTTGGCGGCTGGACGTTCATCACCGAGGATCTTGGCGGCGTGGCCGAGCGCACGATCAACCAGGTCGGCGCCTCCGCCGGGTTCACGACCGGTCAGGTGCGGCCGGCGCTGCACATCATCGCGCCGCTGGACGATGACTACAACGCGCTGGTGGGCATCGTGATCGGCTTCGGTGTGTCGGTGGTGATGAAATAGAGCTATTCGCCGAGCAGCTCGCCCAGGGCGGACATCTGGGGCACCTGATCGCCCAACACCTTCAGCGTCGCGGCGATCGGGATCGCCAGAAATACACCCGGGATTCCCCAGATGAACCACCAGAACAACACGAAGATCATCACCGCGAGCGGATTCAGCTTGAGGCGATTGCCGTACGCGTACGGCGAGACCACGTTGTTTTGGAGCGTGCTGATCGCGAGATAGATGGCCGGCGCGAGCAGCACCTGCCCCCATCCTGAGTAAGCCGAAAAGCCGTCGATCAGGAGTAGCCCGACCATGATCACGCCCCCTAAATAGGGAATGAACTCGAGCACAAACGTCGCGAGGCCCCAGATGAATGGATCGGGCACGCCGATCGCCCACATGGCGAGGCCAACGGCGATGCCTTGCCCCACGTTGATGAGCGCCGTGACGGTCAGATACCGCGCCACAATCGACTCGGTTTTGTTCAAGATGTCGGTCGCCGTCCGCAGGTCGTCGGGCGCCGGCAACAGCTTCACCAACTTGCGAAACAGCATGTTGCCCGCCGCGAGCATCAGATAGACCAACACGATGACCTCGAGCAGCCCCGCGACAACGCTGGTGGCGCGTCCCAGCAACTGCGCGAAGAGTGACGGCACCGCGGGACCCGGCGCGGCCTGGGCTGGCGCTGCCGGAGGCCGGGGAGGCGGATTGGCCGCTGTCGTTCCCGATGCCGCGTCGCTCAACCTGTCGAGCGGACGGCCGAGCTCGCGCAGCTTTCTCCGCGCGATCGCGATGTTCGATGGCGCCTGATCCACCCACTCGCTGAACGGCCCCGACAGCACCCAGCCACCGACGACCAACACGGCGAGCGCGCCCAGAACCACAATCGCGGCGCCTGCCGGCGCGGGGATCCGCAGCCGTCCCAGCCCACGCACGACCGGGGTCAGCAGCGCCTGAAAGCACAGTGCCAACGCGATTGGCATGAAGAACTCTCGGCCCAACGCAAGTGCGGCAACCGAGAGAACGACGGCGATGAGTTTCGTGGTGAAGGGAGCGCTCAGACCATTTAGCATAGGGCATGTTACTGCCCACGCTCTAGACCGGCCAGTCTAGCGGATCAGCGCTTTTCTCAGATTGTTGATCAAGCCATCGAACATCCGGTGTGCGTTGCGGCGGCGGTAAAATTGGCCGTTGAGCCAGGACCGGAACCCCGTCGGCACCCAAATGTGCTTGAGTGAGACTTTCGTGGAGCCGCCCGCGAATCCCAACGCGAAAAAGGTTTTTGATCCCGCCCGGTGATAAATCTCGACCCAACCGAATGTGTGCGGCGCCTGAAAGTCGATGATCTCGATGACCGCTTCGTGTCGATGCGACTCGCGCTGGAAGGTGAGTTTGTAGCGCGCGCCCTTGCCGGGGAACTTGTGGTTGGTGGTGGCCTGCACCGCGACGCAGCGCGGCAACCATTCCGGCATCCGCAGCGGATCGGAAATGAGCGCAAAGACGTTGTCGATTGCTGCTGGCACGCTGGCGGAGTACGTGAACGAGACCGGTCCCATGGGCGGGAGAATATAACTCCCCCCGCCCCCCCGCCCACGGGTGGCGCCCACAACCAGTCGGTCGACTGGTGCTTCACTCGGCAAACGGGACGTCCACCTCGAGTCCGTCTTTCGCAACGCTCACGTTGGGGAAGACCTCGCGCGCTTCGCGCACCAATTCATCCGCGCTGATCGAGTACCGAGCTGAAACGTGGGAGAGGACCAATCGCTTCGCCTTCGACGCGAGCGCTACCTGCGCCGCCTCCTTCGCAGTCGAGTGCCCCGTGTCGCGGGCGCGCTCGCGCTCTTCTTCGCCGAACGTCGCCTCGTGAATCAGGAGATCGGCTCCCTGCGCCGCGTCGACCGTCGCGGCACAGGGGCGGGTATCGCCGGTGATGGCGACGAGCCGCCCTGGTCTCGCAGTACCGACGAAGCCTTCTGCCGTCAGCCGTCTGCCGTCAGCAAGCTCGATCGGCTCGCCCTTTGCCAGCTTGCCCCACAGCGGCCCCTCGGGAATGCCGGCCGCCTTGGCCTTCTCCACGTCGAAGCGCCCGCGGCGCACGTGCTCCTGCAGCACATAGCCCAGCGAGGGCCCGCCGCCGTGCTCCGTGGGGAACGCGCAGATGTCGTACCCGTCCCTTTTCCCGACCGTATCTCCTGCCTTCACCTCGTGGATTTCGACTGGGAAGGGCACTCTTTCGACACCCAGTTGCATGGCACTCGCGAGGACCTTCTTCGCCCCCTTGGGGCCGTAGAGAAACAGCGGCTCCGGCCGCCCCTGCAGTCCGAGGGTTCGGATCAATCCGATGACGCCGAGGAAATGATCGGCGTGAAAGTGCGTGAAGAAGATCTCGGACAGGGCGAAGCTCACGCCGTAACGCATCATCTGGCGTTGCGTACCTTCGCCGCATTCGAAGAGCAGCGTCTCGCCTTCGCGGTGGATCGCGAGGCCGGACACGTTTCTTTCGACGGTCGGCCTGGCGGCTGACGTACCGAGGAAGGTGACGGTTAGAACAGCTTCACCCTGACGAGTCCCGGCTTCATGTACTTGTCCGGGTGCTCTTTGAGATCCGTCAGCAGCACAGCTTCACCCTGACGAGTCCCGGTTTCATGTACTTGTCCGGGTGCTCTTTGAGATCCGTCAGCAGCGCCGTGAGCGCTACCGAGAGATCGCGCAGGTTCGCGTACATCGCCGTATCCGCCGCCATGCGACCCAGAGTCCCCTGGCCCCGATTGATTCGCTCGAGCAGCGTATCGATCGACGCCGTGGTACGCGTCAGGTTGTTCGTCAGTCTGGTCAGATTGGTGGAAATCGAATCGATGTTCCGGCCGGTGCCCGAAGCGAGCATCGAGTCCACGCGAGACATCACGCGCTCCGTGGCCTGCAAGGTGCGCGTCGTCTGCTTGATGAACGGGCCTTCGGGCGCGTTGGCGAGCGTGTTCATCGCCCGTTGCGTGACGATCAGGGTGTTGTGGATGTCTTCGCCGAGACGGTCGGAGACGATGTTCGCCGCATTCTCCATCAGCTCGTTGGCGCGGTTGGCGACGCCCTGCGCAACATCGGTGATGTCGGGCTGGTTCGACCCCGTAATCACGCGACCCCGCGCCAGCATCTCCTCGCGCGCGCCGGGGTTGTAGTCGATGAACTTGGCGCCGAACAGGTCCAGCGCGGCGACGGCGGCGCTGGCGTCGATGTGCGGGGCGACGTCGTGCTGCAGCTCCAACGTCACGCGCACGCTCTTCACCCGCTCGAGCGCGACGCGCGCAACCCTGCCTTTCTTCACGCCGGAGACGAGCACCGGATCACCTTGCTTGAGCCCCGCGACACTCTCGAACATCACGTCCACGGCGATGCCGCTGGTGCGCAGCGACCGCCCCGTCAGCCAGAACATGCCGGCGAGGAACACCGCGACGCCGACCAGCACCATCGCCCCGACGCCGACCTCTTGCTTATAGGTGAGGTCCACCCGTCCCCCTTCCCCCTTCCCCCATCCCCTCGTTTGCCTGGATGACCGCCATCTCGAGATCACGCTCGAGGAACTGCTGCACGACAGGATCCTTGGACGCGATGATCTCTTCGGCGGTGCCGACGGCCCGGATCTTCGCCTGCGCGAGCAGCGCGATCCGGTCGGCGACGCGAAACGCGCCGCGCACGTCGTGCGTCACGACTACGCTCGTCACGCCGATCTCCTGCTGCAGCCGCTCGATCAGCGAATCGATGACGTCGGCGTTCACCGGATCGAGGCCCGAGGTCGGCTCGTCGTACAGCAAGTACACCGGTTTCCCCGCAATCGCCCGCGCGATGCCCACGCGCTTGCGCATCCCGCCCGACAGCTCCGAGGGATACTTGCCGCCCACATCCTCCTGGAGGTTCACGAGCCGCAGGCATTCCCTGACGCGGTCCATGCAGTAGTCCTTGTCGGCGGACTGCTGCTCATCGGTGATGCCGAGGCGAATGTTCTCGAACACATCCATCGAGTCGAACAGCGCGCCGTTCTGGAAGACGTAGCCGATGCGGCTGCGCAACGCCGCCAGCTCCTTGCGGCCCAGCAGCGGCACGAGCTGCCCATCGACCCACACCTCGCCCGAATCGGGCTTGATCAGGCCGATGATGTGCTTGAGCAGCACGCTCTTGCCGACGCCGGAGGGACCGAGCAGCGCGACCGTTTCGCCCTCGGCGACGAAGAAGTCCACACCGTCGAGCACGACGTTGTCCACGAAGCGCTTGGAGACCTTCTTCAGCTCGATGCTCACTTCGCCGTTCCCAGGATGAGCTTCGTGAGAATCGTGTCGAGCAGCAGAATCGTGACCGACGACGCCACCACGGCCTGCGTGGTCGACCGGCCGACCCCCTCGGCACCCTGCTTGGTGTTGAAGCCGATGTAGCAGGGAATGATCGTGACGGCGCCGGCGAAGGCGTACGACTTGATCAGCGAGTACCACAAGTCGAGCGGCTTGAAGAAGTACCGGGCGCCGAACTCGAAGTCCGCGTACGTCAGGCCGAGCGATGACTGGGCCGTGATGTATCCCACGACGACTCCGAAGGCGTTCGCGAGCATCACGAGGGCGGGAATCGCGATCACGCCCGCAAGGATCCGGGGCAAGAGCAGATGCGTGACCGGCGAGCGCCCCAGGCTCTCGAGCGCGTCGATCTGCTCGGTCACCCGCATGCTGCCCAGCTCCGCGGCGTAGCGCGCGCCGATCCGCCCGGCCAGGATGAGCCCCGTTAAAACGGGGCCCAGCTCCAGAATCATCGACTCGACGATGACGCCGCCGGCGACATACAGCGGCAGCTGCCCGGTGAACTGGTAGCCCGTCTGGAGGCTGGTCACTGCTCCGGCGAAGCCGGCCACGAGCAGCACGATGAACAGGCTGCCGTAGCCCACGGCGATCGTCTGTTGGAAGGTGCGCGGGACCCAGACGCGCCATTCCAGGACGCCGCGCACCAGGTCGAGGAGCATAAAAAAGAAGCGCCCCGCGTGGCTGGCGCTGCGCAGCGACCACCGCCCCACGTATCGCCGCAGGTCGATGGCGGCAGTGAATGCTCTCATGGCTCTGTATCTTGTATTGACATGGGAGATCAATCTAGGGTGTTTGTCCGTAAGTTGTTGATTTGGTACAAGAAAGCGGCTCGCAGCCTGCCGTGGCGGGAAACTCGCAACCCCTATGCCGTCCTCGTCTCCGAATTCATGCTGCAGCAGACGCAGGTCAGCAGAGTTCTGGACTACTACCCGCGGTTTCTGAAGCGATTTCCAACTATCGAGACGCTGGCCCGAGCGCATCCCAAGACCGTCCGCGAAGCTTGGGAAGGCATGGGTTACTATGCCCGCGCCGCTAATCTCCACGCCCTCGCCAAACAAGTGGCGAAAACCGGAAACCGGATACCGGATGATCCTGAGGAATTACGGACACTACCCGGTGTCGGACCGTACACAGCGGGAGCCGTGGCCTGCTTCGCGTATGAGAAAGCGGTGCCGGCGGTTGATACGAACGTCAAACGAGTATTGTCGAGAGCCTTCGAGCCTGACGATGTTTGGGAATTAGCGGAAAAGGTGACGCCGAGAGACGGCAAGCGTGCCTGGCGTTTCAATCAAGCGTTGATGGAACTGGGCGCACTGGTTTGCACGGCGAGAAAACCGCGCTGTGAGATTTGCCCGGTCAACGGCGACTGCAAGCTGTTCAAGCGATTAGCTCGGCCAGCGAGCCGAAGTCGTAACCGGCCGACCGCGCGTCCGCGATGATACCCGGGACTGCGTCGGCGGTCTGCATGCGATCGCCAACGGGATCGTAGCCGTCGCCGTCATGCAGTAGCACGATCGCCCCTGGTCGCAGCCGTTTGCGAACGCGCCGGCGAATTTCCTCCGCACCGGGTCTCGCCGTGTCGAATACGCCGAATGTCCAACCGAACACCGTATAGTTCATTTCAAGAATTCTTGAAATAAGAAACGGGCTACGGTACCCGTGCGGTGCGCGAAATGCCCTCGGCGATACGCCCGTCACCGCTGCGATCGTCTCATGCGTTTTTTTGAGTTGCGTCCGAATTTTTTGGGCACCTGCGAAGAGCAGCTTGACGTGATTATAGGTGTGATTGCCGACCATGTGCTGTTCGCGCACAACTTCCCGCGCGATATCCGGGAACCGGTGCACGTGATCGCCGACCATGAAGAACGCCGCCGGCACGCGCTCAGCCGCCAGCGTTTCGAGGATCGCCGGTGTCGCATGTTCGTTCGGGCCGTCGTCGAACGTGAGATAAATGCGTCGTAAGCGCGGGCCGCGCTCGACCGATGGCCCGAAGATCAAGTCGAACCCCATCATCCCGTCACCCGCCGGTACACGGCAAGCACGCGCTGCGCGACGAGCGGCCAGGCATGCCGCTCGGCCACTACGCGTCCCTCCCCCATCATGATCGCACGCCGCGCGGGATCATCGATGAGACCGTTCACGGCGCGGGCCCACGTCGCAGCGTCGCCGGGCGGCGCGAACACGGCACCGGACGCCGTCGCGAGGTCGCGGAACGCGGGGATATCGGAGACGACGAGCGGCGTGCCGCACGCCATCGCCTCGAGCAGCGTCACACCGAACGACGCCCGCGTCGTCGGGCACAGGTAAACGTCGGCAGCGCGATAGTAGCCGGGCCGGCCGCCGTTTACGTAGCCGGCAAACTGCACGCACGGCCCGAGCCGCCGGGCGGCGCGCTCCATCCGCGGGCGCCATGGGCCGTCGCCCACCACCGTCAGCTGGGCGCCGGGATGGCGCTCGAGGATGTCGGGCATCGCCGCGAGCACGGTCGCGAGGTCGTTGCGCGGCTCGATCCGCCCGAGCCACAAGAGCCTCGGCCCGCGCCGCTCGCATCCGGCGTCAGAGCTCAGGCCGGGACGGAACAACGTCGTGTCCACCCCGTTGGGAATGATCTCCCACGGTGCCGTGAAGTAGCGCGCCATCGCGTCGCGCGCGGCGTTGCTAACCGCGATTGCGGCTGCGTGGCGATCGAGCATGCGTTGCAACGGCCGGCGCAGGATGCGCAGACCGATCGAGCGGGGGAACCAGGTGTGAAAGGTGGCCACGACCGGAATACCGGCTCGCCAGGCCGCACGGGGCGCCACGATGCCGAGCATGGGATTCAGGCCGCCGTGCACATGCACGATGTCAAATCGCTCCGCGCGAAACAGCTCCTCCAGTCGCCTGGTGAGGCGCCACCCGACGGTGATTCTCGCGACGCCGCCATTGGCATAGATCACCAGGCTCGTGCCGACACGGCGCACATACGGCGCATCAACAGTGCCGTTCATGCGCATATGCGAGGTCACGATGATGGCGTGATGCCCCAGCGCCTCCAACTCCCGCGCGAGATGGTGGACGTGCTCCGGCACACCGCCCAGCTGCGGATAATAATCCTCCGCGATCAAGGCGATGCGCAGCGGTGTCATCGTGCTCTCTGTTCCAGCCGCTGGAGTGCCGACACGACTGCCGCGGGCCGCTCTTCCTGCAGGTAATGCCCGGCGCCCCGCTCACTGTCCGCCTCGAACGACAGGATGGAGTGAGTCATGAGCGCGACCTCTTGTGGTGGGACGTCGCCATCGTGGCGTGCGGTGCCCACCATCAGCGTGACCGGGCAGGCGATGTCGCCCAGCCGGGGGACCAGTTTTGCCGGCTCGCGGGCGCGCGACATCGCGAGAAACGTCTTGAGCGTCGCGTCGAAGTCGCGCGCCTCGCCCAGCGTGTAGGCCAGCACGATGCCGTCCGTGACCCACGATCGGTCACCCGACGCATCGAGCAGCATGCCGCGGATCTTGCGGCGCACGAGCTTGATCCCGCCGAGCAGTTTGACCCACGGCAGATAGCGCATCGCGCTGCGGAAGGTCGGCGTCGTCGCGTCTTCGGTGGGCCCGCCCTCGATCGACACGATGCCGCGCACGAGATCGGGTCTGTCGAGCGCGAGCCGGAACGCCATCGCCGCGCCCAGCGAGTGGGCGAGCACCAGCGACGGTCCGGCGTTCAACGAATCGAGCACGGCCGCCAGGCGATGCGACTGCGCGGTGAGGGAGTAGTCGGCCTTCTCGGGACGGCTCGAGAGGCCGGTGCCCAGCGGCTCGATGACGATGGGCCGGAACCCCTGAGCCGCCAGGAGCGGGACGACTTTCCGGAACGTGAACGCGCCACCGAACAGCCCGGGCACGATGGCGACCGGCTTGCCGCTTCCCGTCCATACTTCGACGTGCACCGTTTCGGCCGGCGCGACGACGACGTACGGATGCTGCAACGCCAGCACTACGGAGTCTCGAGCCGGGCCGCGCGCGCCGCGCGCGAGGCGACCGTGTTCAGATCGCCACCCAATGCGTCCATGTTGCGTTGAAAGCGACAGTCGATGACCAGCAATCCCACGACATAGGCGGCGAGATTTACGACAAAAATCACGGAGAAAATCAACGGGTACGGCGCCCACAGGCCGAAGTACAGCGCGAAGCGCTTGACGCCGGGGTCGAGCCGCGAGCGGTCGACGATCGTCGTGAGGAGCAGCACGGCGACGGAGGCGAGCAGCGCCAGCTTCAGTGAGACGAGCCCGCCCAGCGCACAGCCGAGGAAGATCGTGATCTCCGATGCGCGATCGAGCCACGTGTCGAGCCGCTGGCCTGCGGCGGAGACGAGGCCGAATTGCCGCGCGATGCCGCCGTCGAGCCCGTCGAGAACCTGTCCGGCGCCCATCAGCAGCAGGCCGGGGACGACACGACCGGTTGCGAACGCGACGCCCGCCGCAGCGCTGACCCAAAACGACGCCCACGTCACCTGATTGGGCGAGAGCCCCAGCGTGACGTGCACGAATCGCAGGACCGGGCGGATGCCGCGGTCTAAAGCGGAGCCAAGACCAGGAGCAAATTCATACATAGGAGCACCACGATCAGCAGCGCTTCTTTGGTTTTGTCGGACACACCGACGAGGAACCCTTGCGTCACGAGCGGCGAGTATGGATACCACGGCATCTTCTCGTAGCCGACGCTGTAATCCATCGCCAGATGGATGAGGAAGAACACGGCGGGCACCCAGGTCCCCAGAAAAAAACACAGTGGGATGATCCAGAGCAACGCGACGGGCTCCTGCAGGGACGTTCGCCAGTAGTAACCCAACTGCCGCCGCCTGCCTACCGTGCGAAGATAGAAAGGAGCCTTGATGACGTGATCGATGTCGACGCCGACACCGAAGACATAGGCCAGCACGGCGTCGCTCCCCGTGAGCTTCAGCACTCGCACGCCCAGCGTCGTGGCCAGCGCATGGGTAACGATGGTCATGACACAGCAGACGCCGCAGACGCAGCAGGCGCACCAGGAGCCGCCCAGATCAGCAGCAACCCCGCCGCGATCCAGGCGAAGTCGCGCACACGGCCGACGATCGAGGTGTACAGACCCAGCCGCGGATCCAACCCGAACAGGCCGAAGAGCATGTAGAACGCGCCCT
This sequence comes from Gemmatimonadales bacterium, assembly GCA_035637435.1. GTDB lineage: Bacteria > Gemmatimonadota > Gemmatimonadetes > Gemmatimonadales > GWC2-71-9 > 20CM-2-65-7. The sequence continues at coordinate 8,998 of DASPXD010000118.1, read as the reverse complement.
CGCGCGCCCCCAGCTCGAACGGCACGAAGAAGAGCACGTTACCCGCGATCGCCTCGAGCCCGCCGATCGCGAAGGCACGGAAGTAGGTGATGCGGTAGCCCAGGCTGGCGACGATGAGAACCAGCTCGAGCATGAAGATGCAGCGGCTCAGGTACTCGAACAGCATCGCCCGGGCGAAGCGGCGAGGATGGCGGTGATAGAAGTCGGTGATCTGCCGATCCAGCTCGATCAGCAGAGTCCGCCGCGGCTCGAGGAGAGCGGCCAGCCTCCGCACGACCGGCACGCGCTGCATCCCATCGAGGATCCGCTCCAGCAAGCCGCTGCGGTGCACCGACACGAACAACGCGATGATGCCGAGCAGTAGCCCGCCGGCGGTACCCAATACGACGAACGCCGCGGTGGGCGTATCGCGCGGCAAGAGCGCCAACGCCAGCACGACGGCCGTGAGCCACACGAGTACGTAGGCAAACGAATGCAGCATCCGATGCAGGATTACGGAGCCTGCAGCCCGTCGCCTGCCGAGCAGTGGTGCCATGGCGGCGACGCGATACGGCTCGCCCCCCGCATTGATGATCGGGGTGAGGAAATTGAGCGCGCCCGCCGCGACGATCACCGCATAACAGCGCCAAAACGCGGGCCGGTGGCGATCCGCGGCCATCGTGAGCTGCCAGGCCCGCGCGCTGCAGGCGTAGACCAGTGCGTAGAGCAGCACGATCGGCACGAACATCAAGCCGGTGCGGCCGGCATCGGAGATGAGCCGGCCCACGCCGATGCGCGCGACGAGATAGGCGAACACCGCGGCGCCGAGCACGAACAGCCCGGCGTGCCATTTCCGGCTCATGCGAGCTGGAGCTCGGCAGTGGCTGCGCCGGCGTAGGCATCTTCCAGGACGGCGGCGACCTGAGCGATATCGGCGATGTGCGGCGCGCCGTCACCCGAATCGAGTGCCCTCGCAAAATCGCAGAACAGGTCGGCAAACCACGTCGCATACGACGCCTTGTCCAGCTCGGCGCTGTGATCGAACGACTCCGCGGGTCCGTTCCCGTCGCGCTCGAGCGTGAGCGTGCCACCGCTCCAGGTGATGCTGCCCCGCTCGCCGATGAAGCGGATTTCGGTCTCGCGCCGCCGCGCGGCCCAGGTGAGAAACATCGTTGCCATGCGATCGGGATAGTCGAACAGGATCTGCGCCGTGTCTTCGACGTCGTAACCACCGTGGCGCAGCCTGCCGGTCCAGGCGCGCACCGCCTGCGGCGGCCCAGCGACGTCGAGCAGCTCGTAGACGAGATGCGTGCCGTGATCCAACAGGACGCCGCCGCGCCCGCCGGCCCGGCGCCCGCGCCACGGCACCGCGTCGCTCGATGCACCCTGGTCGGCCGCAAGCCGGTAGACGCGGAACTCGGCCAGATACCACCGCCCGATCACGCCCTCGTCGAGCCACCGCTTCACCCGCCGCCACACCGGGTTGAAGCGATACTGGTGACACGGCATGACGACGCGACCCGCCCGATGGGCGGCGGTCGCGAGCGCGACGGCCTCCGCCCGAGTCACGGCCACGGGTTTCTCGCACAAGACGTGATAGCCCTGCGACAGCGCCCAGAGCGAGAGGTCCAGGTGCGAGGAGGTGGGCGTACAGATGTCCACGAAATCGATCGGGCCCAGGGCAAGGAGCTGATCGGGGCTCGATAATAGAGGAATACCGTGGAACGATGCCGGCGCTGCGGGAGCGTCATCGACGATGCCGACGATCTGGAGCCGACCCGAGACGTGCGGGGCGTGCAGAAAGGCGGGCATATGCGCCGAGCGCGCGATGCCGCCCAGACCGAGCAGCACGCCGCGATAGACCCGGCTGTCAGGCAAGCTGGGCATGGAATTTCGGCTCGCGCTCATGCGCCAGGATGAGACCGACGAGCACGAGATTGAGCGGGCCCACGACGATCCAGCAGTAGGCCGCCGGCCAACCGGGCACAACCGTTACCGCCAGCAGCAGAAAGCGGATGTTTTGCGCGATCCACGCGCAATCGCGCACGATCCAGCGCTGCCGCTCGACCCACGCGCGCCGCAGCGACGCGGGGACGGCACGTCCGGAAAGCGCCCGCGCCAGCGCCGTAGTACGTGGAAACAGCCACGCCTGGCGGCGCAGGTAATCGCCGTACACCCAGCTCGAGATGCGCGACCAGAGCGAGCCTCCGTCCATCGCCGGCGGCCCCGCAACGTCGAACTCGCCGCCTTCGCCCACCGCAAAGTGGAGGTACGCTTGCCGAATGAAATCGGCGGCGGCCGCCTGGTAGGTGTGCGATACCAGCGCGGCGAACGCGAGCACCGCCCCGGGCCACCCCTGGCCGACATACAGCCGTGCGCCGAGGTGGCCGTACAGGCTGACGAAGCGCCCCGAATCGGCGAGGCCATCGAGAATCCTGCCCATGCGGGTGGACGTGCCGCGCAAGCGCGCGAGCTGCCCATCGGCGCTGTCGAGCACGTCGGAGATAATGAAGAGCAGGACACCCGTCGCATTGACCCACGGGCTCCGGTACCAGAACAGATGTCCGGCGAGGACCCCGAGCAGGAGACTCGCAAGCGTGATCGCGTCGGGTGAGATGCGTGTGGGCATCAGCGCGGTGGCCAAGCGCCATCCCGCCGGTCTGAAGAAGCGGCGATCCGCCCACTCCTCGACGGCGGGGCCCTTACTCGCGTACACGGGCGCTGGCCTCCTCGAGCACGGCCTTCATGCTCGCCAGCGCTTCCAGCGCCTGTTCTTCCGTGATGACGAGCGGCGGGTTGATGCGCACCTCGGGATTGTAGATCATCGCGATCACGCCGCGCTCGAGCAGCGTGTCGAAGATCCAGCGCGTGATTTTCTTGTCGAGCAGCCGGCGAGTGCCGGGGACGACGAGGTCCATGCCCAGCATGAGGCCGCGCCCGCGGACGTCGCTGACGATCGGGATCTCGTCTTCCCACGATTGCATTTCGGCAAGCAGCGTCGCACCCAGGCGGCGGCTATGCTCGACCAGGTCGTCGTCCACGATCGTGCGGATCGTGATGTGGGCGGCGGCGGCGGCGAGCGGGTTGCCGCCGTAGCTCGACGAGCTGCCGCTCGGATTCGCCCACGGCTTGGAGAACGCGATCGGCTCGCGAATCACGATGCCGCTCACCGGGAATCCGCCGCCGAAGCCCTTGCCGACGAGCAGGACGTCGGGCACGACGGCATCGTGCTCGACGGCGAACATTTTGCCCGTGCGTCCGAAGCCGGTGATCATCTCGTCGCAGATCAGCAACGCGCCGATGTCGGTCGCGAGCGCGCGCAGCTCGCGCAGGTACCCGGGTGGCGGGATGACGTTGCCGGCGGTGCCCTGCACCGGCTCCACGATGATCGCGGCGATGTCGTTGGTGGTTTCGAGCGCGATCTTGGATCGCAAGAAGTCCACGCAATGCCACGCGCACGACGGGAACGTCTTGCCGAATGCGCAGCGCGCGCAGGATGCGTAGGGGCTCGAATAGGCTCCGGGCGCCAGCGGACCCAGGCCGTGCTTGAAGCCACCCGATAAGAGCGGCAGCACGCCGCCCGTCTTGCCGTGAAAGCCGCCCCAGAACCCCATGATCTCGTGCCGGCCGGTGGCCGCTTTCGCGAGCCGCACCGCCGCTTCCACCGCTTCCGCGCCGCTCGAGTAGAGCTGGGTGCGGTTGAGATCGCCGGGCGCGAGCTCGGCGATCAGCTTGACGAGAGCGGCGCGATGCTCCGACGTGAAGCTGCCGACGTGCACCCGCTCGAGCTGTTTCGTCATCTCGGCGACGTAGCGGGGATGCGCGTAGCCGAGGCTCGCGACGCCGACGCCGGCGAGCAGGTCGACGTAGCGATTGCCGTCGACGTCCCACAGGATCGCGCCTTCGCCGCGGTCCATGCACAGCTTGCTGAACAGCGCGACACTCTGCGTGCCCGGCGCCAGGTACTGCGCCTCGAGGTCGAAGACGCGCCGCGATTGCGATTGTGTCGCGAGATCGATCATCCCTGGTGTCCGTTGGAGGCTTTGTCATCGATGTAGCCGGCGATCGCCGCCGCGGCTTCCACGCGCACCGGAGCGAAGCTCGGCCAGTCGTTGAGGTCGATCAGCACCGGTGCATCGGGCTGCGGGAATGCGACGTCGCCGCCGAACACTTCGAGTCCCACGGCGCGCGCCGCCAAAAACACCAGCTCGCGCAAGCGATCTTCAGAGATCTCGATCGGGCGGGGCCGGGGGATCGCATCGGCGGCGTACCAGAAGAAGAACCGGCCGTCGGCGACGGCGTAGAACTTCACGATCGGGCCGCCGACATGCGCCTGCAGCGCGACGCGCGCCACGCCGCGGCGCGCGAACGCGGCGATCGCGTCTTGCACGCCCGCTTCCCTGGCCGCCACCACGTCGGCACTCGTTTCGGCGTGCACATCACCGCGCTTCACCCATACGGGCCGTCCGTCGCCGTTGAGCTGGTGGACGAGCGGCATCGCGGCCTGCGGCTCGTCGGTCGGCACGATGAGCGTGCGCGGAAACGGCAGCCCCGCCGCCGCCATCCGCACCACCAGGCGGTGGCGATGACAATTGAGAACGCTCTCCGGCGGGTTGACCGCCAGCGCCTGCCTGGGAACGAGCGTGAGCAAACGCTCCGACGCGGCGGGTCCCTGGCACATGTTCACATACAGGTCGGCCGCCGGCAGCCGGCCGGCGGCGACGTCGCCTTCTGAGCTGCGTGACACATGCCAGCCGCGTCCCTCGAGTCCTGCGACCGTCGCGTCGAGAATCGCCGTGTCGTTGCCGCGATGCACTGCCGGCGAATACGTCGGGCTGCGGTACAGCGCCACCAGGCGTTTCATGGATCCACGCCCGCCGTGAGCCAGCGTTCCGCGGCGTCGAGATCGCGCTTGTGGTCGAGATCGATGATGCGCGGCACTTCGACGGTCGCGACGGGGACGCGCAGCTCGACGAGCAGCCGCAGGAATGCACGCATGCGATGCAGCGACGCGACGGCGACCGCGGCGAGACGTCGAGCCTGCGGGCTCAGACCGTAGACGCCGCCCGTGACGAGCAGTGGAGCCTGGGGAGGTGTGTCGCAGATCCCCGTGGCCAAACCATCGCTATTGCGCGTGACGTAGAGCGGTAATTCGTCGTCCACGAACGGCGTGACGGCGAGGACGGCAAGTGCTCCGGCCGCGAGCCGCTCGGTCACGCCTTGATGCACGCGGCGCCAGTCGGCGGCGGGCATCACCGTGTCCACCATCGCGCAGAACACCGGCCCCGGCGGCGCGAGGGCGAGACCGGCGACCAGCGTGTGCAACGACGACGGCGTGCGGCACGTCTGCACCACGGCGGGGGGCGACACGTCGACCCGGATTCCGTCGCGGACCATGCAGGTGATCGTCTCGCAGCCGAGCTCTCTGAAGGTCTCAATCAGATTCACGATCTGCGGCCGCCCGGCGACTTCGACGAGCGCCTTCGGAGTGTCGACCCCGTCCGCCGCCAGACGAGAGCCGCGTCCCCCGGCGAGAATCAGGCCTTGCATCACAGACCGAGCACTTTGGTGAGGTCCGGCAGCGTCGCCAGGCGAACGGTCGGCAGGCCGCTTTCGGGAGATTTCTCCGTCGGCGGGGCGAGCCATGCGGTCGAGAGCCCGAGTGCGGCGGCGGGCCTGATGTCCGATTCGAAGTTGTCGCCCACCATCCAACCCGGTGTCGCCGCGACACCCGGCCAGTCGAGCGCGTGCTTGAAGAGCCGCAGGTCCGGCTTCGTGATGCCGACACGGCCGGAATCGGCGACGACGGTGAAGTACTGCATCACGCCGAGTTCGTGCAGGCAGAGCTCGAGGTTGCCGGTGAAGTTCGAAACGACGCCCAGGTGATAGGATTGGAACAACCGGGCGAGCAGCGCCTCGTTGCGATGTACGACCGCGCAGGTCGAGGCGTGGAATTCGTCCGCGATGGCTTGCTTCGAAAGGCCGGCGCCGTCGGGAAGACGCGGCAACAACAATGCGGTTTGAGCGTCAACCATCGCGCGGAATCCCAGCCTCTCTATCCCCGAGAGCCGCTCGAGGGCCCGGTCCGATTCGCGAAACGCTCTGTCGAACGCCGCGAATGTCTGCTTGCCCCCTGCCGCACGGTACGCGGAATGAAAACGGACGCTCCAGCGGCAGCCGTCCGCGTCTAGCGTTCCGCCGAAGTCGAACAGAACCAAGCCACGCACTCCCAGAACGACCCGCAGTATGTGCGGATGGTCACAGAGTGAGACTACTTGAAGAGCGTGCCCGCGATAAGGGCCAGAAGGGCGAAAAGGCCCGCCAATGTCGCGAACATCGCTTGCCGGCGGCGCAGCCCGGCAAAGGCTTCCGGCAGCTCTCCCCGGGGGTCCAGCTCCAGCCGGCCCAGCCGCGCCGCCGTGGGCGTCACGACCCCGATGACCACGATGGCCCCGAGCAAGCCCAGCGCCTGCATCGCCAGCAGCCAGGTGGGAACCGTAGCGCTCTTGAAGAAGGGGACGGACAGGACGAACCCGCTCACCACGACCAGGACCGCGCCGGGGCCGATCAGATTGCGCGACAGCACGCTCATCACGCGGTACACGGCCAGCCGGTGGCCGGGTGGAAAATACTTGGCCGTGATGCCGCTGAGCATCACGGCGAGCCCGCCGCCGAGCCATGCGACGAAGCCGATCATGTGGACGAACAGCCAGAAGCCCCTCATGTGCGGCTAAGCACTTCGGGGAGCGGTTGGCGGCCCGCAAATCCCGCCTCCAGCTCGTGCCAGTGGGCGATGCGGTCTTCACCCGACTTCCAGCACCACAGGATCTCACGCCCCTCGAGGCGGCCGTGGAAATCCACCAGCCCCTTCTCGAAATCCTTGAATTCACAGCCGATCTCCTCCAGCTCCCGCAGGTAGTCGTTGATCTTCCCCGCGACCGTGTCGATCTGCGACTTGAGGTCGAGCTGCTCTTTCGATTGGCCCCAATCCGGGCGGGCCCGGGAGGCAACGAGCTCGTAGCGGGAGACGAGATCCTTCCACTCGGGATGAGCGGCCATGATGTCCTGCACGACGCGGCGCACGAGGGGCAGAGTGCGGTTGGCTTCGGCGAGCGTGAAGAACTTGTGCGGCACGTCTCTATCCCACCACAACGCCTTGAATCTCTTCCGGGTGCGGTATGAACCCGACGACCTTCTTGTCACCGTTCACAACGACGATCGTGGATCGTACATGATGGTCGTTTGGATCCAGCTGTTTCGCCAGCTTGAAGCCCTTCATCTCCGTCTCAGGCTTCACCACGGGAGTATCGGTGCGCGCGTGATCTACAGCCGAGCAGTCGGTCGGATCGTGTCCCGCACCGACACAGCGCGCGACGATATCACGATCTGATATCGTGCCCATGTAATGCCGATCTTTCGGATTGTCGACCACGGGGACGACCGAGATGTTCTTGACCCGCATGAGCGCCGCGACCTCAGAGGACGTTGCCCCCGCCGCCGCGATCACCGGATCCGCGATCATCACTTCCGACGCGCGCATGGGCCTATCCTAAAGCCTTTTTGGTCGCCTGGTAACCCATCTCGACGTACTCCTGAACGCGTTCGACGGCGAACGTGGCCTCCCGCTCGGCAACCGGCCGCACGTACACGAGCCTCGGCCCGTCTTTGGGCCAATCCGCCAGTGACCGCTCCGCCTGTTCCGCCATCATGATGCGCATCGCCTCGCCGTGCGTTCGCACGACTCGCGGAATGCGCGCGGGTACGGGCGCGTCGGGGGAGGACGGCTGCGGTTGATCGCCATTGGTCATGGGCCCTCGCTCATCGAAGCCCGGCCCGACGTGCACCGCGACGAACAGATCGGCGTCCGTGACGACCGCACGCGCGGGACCGAGCGGCAACACGGCACGCAGGCCTCCATCGCCGAGCCGCCGGCCGTCCGCTTCCAGCGGCGGAAAATAGAGCGGCAGCGCGCACGAGGCATAGAGCGCATCGGCCAGCTCGATGTCGCGGCGCTCCGGTCCGCCCAGTAACAGCAGCTCACCGCTATCGAGATCGGTGGCAGTGACCGTGAGCGGAATCTTCAGGTACTCGAAGTGTGTCTTGGGCACGAGGCGGGCGATGGCCCGGCGCAGCGCGGCAGCCGGAAAGAGGCTGCGGGCGAACAGACCCATGACGAGCACCAGCGGATCGAACGGCGCGACGTCCTTGCGCCTGATACCCATCGCCCGGCGCCGGATCTGGTCGAACGGCATCCCCGCCGCGAGGGCGGCGCCGACGACGGCGCCCATGGACGTGGCGATGATGTGGCTGGGAACGAGATTCGCCTGCTCCAGCGCCCGAAACGCACCGGCGTGCGCCAGCGCCTTGGCGCCGCCGCCCGACAGGACCAGAACGACCTTACTCACCCCGCCCTTGGTCGTAGCGCCGTTCCATCACCCGGTTGGCGCGGCGCTTCGCGGCGCGGTCGTAGCGCCGCTTTTCATCCGGCGTCTCCGGCACGATCGGGGCGACTTCCGTCGGCCGGCCGTTCTTGTCGAGCGCGACGTAGGTGACGTAACACGAATTGGTGTGACGCTTCTCCCCGGTCAGCACATTTTCGGCAAGGACTTTGACGCCGACCTCCATGGAGGTGTGGCCCGCGAAATTCACCCGCGCCAACGCCGTCACCAGCTCGCCGACGTGAATCGGTTCGCGGAAATCGACCTTGTCCACCGACACCGTGACGCATTCGCGGTGCGCGTGGCGGATCGCGGCGACCGCGGCGACGCGGTCCACCAGCGCCAGAATGTGCCCGCCGAACACGTTGCCCATGATGTTCGCGTGATGCGGCATCATCAGCTCCGTGAGCACCGTCTCGGATTCGCGCGGATGACGGTGGGGGCCCTGCTGCGCCATTAGTAGTCCACCGGTCTCAGATAGAATTCACCGATCGCGGTCTGCGACAGCACGGCGACCGTCGGAAGCCGGCGTTTCCAGTGCGTCGAATCGAGACGCTTCCGCACGATCTCGACCTCTTCCT
>DASPXD010000117.1:0-15077 GCA_035637435.1 Gemmatimonadales bacterium | reverse complement strand
GCATTCGTCGGGTAGTTGTCCCCGTACTTGTTGCGGTGGGACTGCCACTTGTAGCCGCGCGCGTTCAGGGTGATCTGAAGGTCGGGCTCCGCCACGCCGGCGGACACGTCCTTCACGACCTCGCTGGGGATGCGCTCGTGCCACACGTGCAGCCGATATCGCCCGGCGGGCACGTTCTCGATCGTGAAGCTGCCGTCGCTCGCGGGCTGGGCGTAATAGCGGTTCGCCATCACCAAAACGTACGCCACCATGCGCGGATGCACGTTGCAATAGACGCGCACGAGGCCGGGATGCTCGAACGTGAAGCTCTTCGCCTCACCGCGGCCGTACAGCCCGAGGTCGAAGCCGTTGGGCTCGCTGACCGAGAAAACGTTGTGGTTGAACGGATCGTGATTGGGAAAGCGCACCGTCGAGCCGACGGGGACGACCACCACGTGCGGCGCGTACGTCTTGTCGGTGATCGCGATTTCCACGGTGGCCGGGGTTGCCGCCGTCGCCACCGCGGCGGACGATTCGAGATAGAGCACCGCGTCGCTCAGGTCCGGCGAGGGCTTGTTGTTCTTTTCGAGAATCACGATCCTGCCGGCCACGCGATTGGCGGCGGACACGGTCGCAAGGGCGAACACGGCAACGATTCCCACGAGCAAGCGCATGGGCGTGGAGCTTACTGTATTGCTATCCAACTCGCCAGCAGCGGGCCGTGATACGGTCTTGCTTTTTCTCCTCCCCTCTCGCGCCGTCACGCTCGGCCGGCGTCAGGTTCTACTCGAGGTGCGTCTCTTTTGGATGCTTGGGGCGCCGGCGATACGCCTTTTTGGAACGGTGCACTTTGTGGGACGGCGTCTTGAGCCGCTCTTTGACCGGCGCGTTGGGGTTGGGCACCCGCACTACGAGCTTCTTCTTCTCCCGCTTGCGGCTCATTGGCCGACGCGTTGGCGGATCTGCCGGGCGTGATGGCGGGCGTGAATCATGTGGAATGTCAGCCATTCCTCGATCGTCAGGTCGCCCATCCGGGGGTGTTTCACGAAAAGATTGAAGCGTCGCTCAGGCAGCAGCGCGCGGTCGACCTGATCCCACGCCTCGATCCCGGCAAGGAAATGCGCCTCGGCGGTCGCCCGCGTGATCCCCGCAGCGGGTGTCGTGCGTTCCGGTGACTTGCGGCCCGGCGGAAACCAGCGAAATCCAAAAATGAACAGCTTCGCGATCTTCTCGGCGGGTGTGCGCGGCCGTCGCTTCATCGGCGCGTGATTCTTGCGCGCCTTGAACGTCTCCGCGCTGAGCGTGAGTCCCAGCGCGAGATGCTCGACGATCTGGGCGGGCGTCCATTTCCGCGACGGCCCCTCGCCGTGCTCCCACTCCCTGTCGCTGCGCCCGCGCAGCGGGCCGAGCACGAGCGTCGCCAGCTCCGCCAGCCTGGTCATGACGGCAGCAACCGCCGGCGCACCTGATCGCCCTGCTCGAGCCACTCATCGAGCGCATCGGCGGCCGGGAGCCGCACGTTCCGAAACCAAAACAGAAAACGGCCGCCGGCGGCGACCTGTTGATTCGGCGTGGCCTCGAAGAAGCGGCGGATTTCCGGCGTGAACAGCCGGCGGATCGCCGGCTCATCCGGCCCTTTCAGCTGGTAGGCTCTGGAGAACTCGGGAGACTCGGGAAAGTCGATGTCCTGCGCCCCGAACATGTGGCCCAGCCGGGAGAACCATCCCTCCGGAGACAGCGCGAATTTCGGGAACGCGGCGTCGTCGCGCTCCCACACAATGCCACCGATGCGATGCGTCGAGGAATTCTTTCCGCCCCCGGTCACCCAGCGGTATTCGAATACCGTGAAGGGCGCCTGATTCTTCGTGCCGCTGATCGTATAGCCCCACGTGCGCCGCCGCCCGGCAGTGAAGGGGTCGAAGACGTCGGCAAAACGACGTTCGCCGTCCGGGCGCTCCGGCTCGAATGTGAAGCCGCGGATCATGCAGAATTCTTCATACGCCGCCCGGCGCTTGCGCTCCTGTGCTCGCGACACGAGCGCCAGGCTGCCGACGAGGGCGGCAGCCCCACCCATGATGAGCCATTGCGGCTCGATCGTCATCGCGCGCGGGGCCGCCGACTACTAGTTTCCATCCGACCCGACATGCGGGGAATCTGCGAGTGAACCTGCTGCGCCGCCACCCGGTTGCGATCGCGCTGGTGCTCCTGCTCCTCGCCACCGCGATTCATCCGCTGTCTCCGCTCGTCGACGCGGTCACCGGCTCCGTGCCGGGCGATGCGGACCTCGATCGCCCGATCCTCTATGTGCTGTTCGCGCCGCTGTCCAACACACTCGACGCACTCACGTTCTTCAGCACGGCGCGCGCCGCATGGGCGCTCACGGTCTGGATCCTGCTCCTCGCAGCATGGGGCGCGCTGCGTCGCTGGGAGACGCTGCTCACGTGGCGACGCCGCACCGTGCGCGCGCTGATCGGCCCGGGCGTGCTGATCGCCCTCGCCATCGCGGCGGTGCTGTTGCCCCGCCCCGTGCCGCGACTCACCACCGCCGACGATGCCGGAACGGTGATCGATTACCACGCGCATACCAGCGCGTCCCACGACGGCCGCCCGGGGTGGAGCCTGGCGAAGCTCGCCGACTGGCATGCGCGCCAGGGCTTCGAAGCGACGTACGTGACCGACCACAACGTGGTGTACGACGGCTCGCTTCCCCCTCCCGAGACATCGATCAGCCTGCTGCCCGGCGTCGAGTGGAGCGTGTACCGGCAGCATGTCGTCGCGATCGGGCCGGTCGAACCCCTGCCCCGCGACAGCTTCGGCGGCAGCACGGAGCGGATGGTGCGGATCTTCGCCGCGATCGAGCGCCAGGGCGGCCTCAGCATCGCCTCGCTTCCCGAGTATTGGCGCAATCATTGGGACGATCTCGGCGCGTTCGTGGTGGCCGGTGTGGACGGATTTGAGATCGTCAACTGCGCGCCGCAGGCGCTGGCTTTCCCGACCGCGCTCCGCCGCGCGGTGCTCACGCTCGCCGGGAGCCACGATCTCCTGGTCGTCGGTGCGAGCGACAATCACGGCTGGGGCAAGGTGACGTGCGTCTGGAACGTCTCCCGGCCGGGCGCTCAGGGCTTTCATACGAATCGCGTTTTTGCCCGGCCACTCGCGCTGCTGCAAGGGGACTGGCGGCCGTGGACGGCGCCGGTGACGCAGCCGTGGTTCATGCTGCGGTCATTGACCTGGAGCGAGCGGGCGAGCTGGCTGACCTGGGTGCTCGTCATTCTGCTGTATCGGGCGTTCCCACGCCGGGAGGGACAGGCGGCGGGACTCGGAATCCTGGCCCGCTCTATCTGGCGACGTCCCCGCAAAGCGCCCGTTCCTGACGAGACTCCGACATGATGGCGCGCAACCAACGTGCGAGCTTGTACGTCTTACTCGCGGGTCACTCCTCCTCTTCTCTTTCCTCTTATTGGAGACCGTCCATGCTGGCAGCAGCTCGCATGTTAGTTCTTGGGGCATTCGTAGCCGTGGCGGCACCGGCGGGTGCGCAGACCGCGCTGCCCCTGAAGCACGCGCCGTCGCGCACGCACACGGCGATCACCCCGTCGGATCTCATGACCCGCGTCTATCTGTACGCCGACGATTCGATGATGGGCCGGATGGCGGGCAGTGAATACAATCTGAAGGCCACCGCGTACATCGCCTCCGAAGTGCGGCGCATGGGATTGGTGCCGGCGGGAGACTCCGGCGGCTACTTCCAGAACGTGCCGCTGGTGAAGCGCGGCCTGGACGCGAACGCGACGCTGTCGGTCGACGGCACGACGCTCACGCCGTGGGTGGATTTCGTGCCGCGCGATCCCGGCCGGGCGACACGCGCCTTCGACGGCGCTCAGGTGATCTATGGTGGCGTCTGGACCGACAGCACGATGATCAGCCCTGATCAGGCGGCTGGAAAATTCGTCGTGTTGGCGGCGCACAGCGGTCCCAACGTGCCGCAGGCGCAGCAGGTGAATCGCGGGGCGATTCTGTCGCGCTACCGCGGCGCTGCGGGTATCGCCGTGGCGGCGCTCGAAACCTTTCCGCCTCAGGTCATCGCGTTCTTCCGCAATCCGCAGACGTCGATGAAGCGGGATGCTGCGGCGGCCGATACGCCGAGCGTGCCGGTGTACGTCTACGTGAACGGCGCCGCTGCCCGCACGTTGCTGGGGGGGGGCGCGCCGCTCGACAGCCTGCGGCCCGGCGCGGCCGGCAAGACGGTGCACGGTACGGTGGCGTTCGCCGAGACGCCCGCGCCGGCGCGCAACGTCGTCGCGATTCTGCGCGGCAGCGATCCGCAGCTGCGCGGCGAGTACGTCGCGATCGGCGCGCACAACGACCACATCGGGTTCGATCAGACGCCGGTGGATCACGATTCCATCCGGGCGTTCAACGATGCGGTGCGGCGGCTCGAGCTCGCGGCCCCGCCCCCCGATCACCGCGTGACGCCGGACCAGGTGCGGCAGATCCACGTGAACGTGGACAGCCTGCACCGGGTGCAGCCGCAGGGAGCCCGTCGCGACTCGATCTTCAACGGGGCCGATGACGACGGCTCGGGGACGACGGCGGTGCTGGAGATCGCCGAAGCGTTCGCCGGCGCGCGCGCCAAGCCGAAGCGGTCGCTGCTCTTCGTCTGGCACACCGGTGAGGAGCTTGGCCTGTACGGGTCACAGTACTTCACCGATCACCCCACGGTCGCACGCGACTCGATCGTGGCGCAGCTCAACATGGACATGGTCGGACGCGGCCGCGGCGACGACGAGAACGGCGGCGGGCCCGGGTATCTCCAGCTCATCGGCACGCGCCGGTTGTCGACCGAGCTGGGCGATCTGATCGAGACCGTGAACAAGCAGCGCAAGCAGCCGTTCACGATCGACTATCAATTCGACGCGACGGGCCATCCGGAGCAGTACTATTGCCGCAGCGATCATTACATGTATGCGCGCTACGGCATTCCGATCGCGTTCTTCACCACGGGCAATCACCGCGACTATCACCAGGTGACGGACGAGCCGCAGTACATCGACTACGACAAACTGGCGCACGTGTCGCAGTTCGTGCACGACGTCGCGACGGCCGTGGCGAACCTGGATCACCGCGTGGTCGTAGACAAGCCGAAACCGGACCCACACGGGAATTGCGTGCAGTAAGCTATCGGCTATTGGCTATCGGGTAACGGCGCCCGCTTGCTTCGTTCGAAGCGCGCGCACCATGCCGGCAAGCAGACGACGAACCTCAGCCGTCCTCTCGAGCACTTTTCGAGCCTCGGATGGAGTTAGGTACTCAAGTCTCTCCGATATCAGAAACTGAGTTTCTACCTCCATGAGTGAGCCTGTTGCGATAGAGAGGTGATAAAGAAAGCCGCCCAAACCGAATCGCCCTCTGCCTTCCGCGATGTTCGACGGAACCGAAACGGACGCCCTTCGAAGTTGTGCGATGAGACCGAACCGTTCGTCGGATGGAAATGTCTTCGTGAGGCGATATGTCTCGACCACGAGATCCATGGCCTTCTGCCACACCTCAAGATCCTGGTATCCGCGAATCGCCCTTCCACGAGAGGCCATCGAGGCGCGAAGTTAGGCACGTGACTTCAACTGTCATTCAAAGGCGCTAACCATAGCAGGCTACTCTGCCCGGTCGCTAGTCGACAAGCTCGGCATCAAGACTGGAACACGCATCGCGATCATCAACGCACCGCGTGGCTACCGAGCTGTGCTCGGTGCGTTGCCGGCCGGGGTGACTGTCTCATCCTCAATTCGAGGCAAATTTCCTGTTATTCATTTCTTTACGCGCAGCCGTGGTCTCTTTCAGACGAAGGTGCGCGTCCTTCTCGAGGCGCTCGAGCCTGACGGGGCGCTCTGGATTTCTTGGCCCAAAAAAACATCCGGTGTGGCCACGGATATGACGGAAGACGCGGTACGCGAAATTGCCCTTCCCACCGGATTGGTTGACATCAAGGTCGCTGCGGTAGATGACACTTGGTCCGGCCTCAAGCTCGTACGGCGACTGCGAAACCGGTGAGGCACCCCCCAATAGCCAATAGCCGATAGCCCTTTGCACCGCAAAGTACTTGACAAAACACCGCCCCCTGCCGTAGCTTGCCTCCCATGACCTCACCGCAACCACTCCACGATCGCGCGCTCGATAATCTGAAGTTCATCCGCTCCACGATGGAGCGGGCGGGTTCGTTCACGGCCGTCCCCGGCTGGGGCATGGTCGTGCTCGGCCTGACCGCCCTGGCCGCGACGGCCTACGCCGGATCGCTGCCGGTCGCGCCGGTCTACGGCGCAGCGCAGAGTCGGTGGCTGTGGGTCTGGATGTTCGAAGCCTTGCTCGCTGCGGGCATCGGAACCGCGGCACTGCTGTACAAGGCATTGCGCGCCGGCGACACGATCATCCACGGCCCGGCGCGACGGTTCGGGCTCAGCGTACTGCCGCCGTTCATCGTGGGTGCGCTCCTGACCTACGTGCTCTGGCACGCGCAGCAGCTCGCACTGCTTCCCGCGCTGTGGCTGTTGTGCTACGGCACGGGCGTGGTGACCGGTGGCGCGTTCTCATTGCGTGTGGTGCCGGTGATGGGACTCTGCTTCATGCTGCTGGGCGCGGTGGCACTGTTCACACCGCCCGCCTTGCACGCGTGGCTGCTCGCAGCCGGTTTCGGCGGATTGCACATCGTGTTTGGGCTGATCATTGCACGGAGGTACGGTGGCTAAGACCAGTACGGCGCGGATTCCCCGCGCAGACGCGGAACGACCAGGAAAGACGAAAGTCCAGACCGCCCCGGCGGACCTGGACCGGCTGATTCACGAGCGCGTGCGGCTCGCGATCGTCAGCGCGCTCGCGGTGCGTGACAGCGTCACATTCAACGAGCTGAAGGCGTTGCTCAAAACGACCGACGGCAACCTCAGCGTTCATGCGCGGAAGCTCGAAGACGCCGAGTACATCACGTGCGACAAGTCGTTCGCGGGCCGCGTCCCCAAGACGGAGTACCGACTCACCGCCCTCGGACGGCGGGCGCTCGAGCGCTATCTCGATCACATGGAAGCGTTGATTCGCGCGACGCGCGCACGCTGACGGTGTCATCTTTTTTTTGGCTGGTGACTTTATGAAGCAAAGTACTTCTTTCCACGTGGCCATTGTCATGGACGGCAACGGGCGCTGGGCGACGCGCCGCGGGCTGCCGCGCGCCGCCGGCCACCGCGCCGGCGCCGCTGCCGTGCGGCGCGTCGTCGAAATCGCGCCCGGCTGCGGCATCACCGCGCTCAGCTTGTACGCCTTTTCTTCCGACAACTGGAGCCGGCCCGCGGCCGAGGTGTCGACGCTCATGCGCCTGTTCGCCCGGTACCTGCGCAGCGAGACGGCCGAGCTCATCGCGCAAGGCGTGAAGCTGATCGTGATCGGCCGCCGCGATCGCCTGCCGGCGTCGCTCGTCGCCGCGATCGCCGCCGCCGAGCAGGCAACTGCGCAGGCCACACGACTCGAGCTGCGCATTGCCGTCGATTACTCGGGGCGAGCCGCGATCCGCGCGGGTGAGCTGCTGCCCGACGTCGACCTGCTGATTCGCACCGGCGGCGAGCAGCGACTGTCCGATTTCCTGCTCTGGGAATGCGCGTACGCCGAGCTGTGGTTCACCGACCGGATGTGGCCGGACTTTGGCGCGTCGCAGCTGGCCGCGGCGATTCACGAGTTCCACTCACGCGACCGCCGCTTCGGCGGATTGCCGACGCAGGAGGCCGTTTGAACGCGCTCACACCGCGTACGCAGCTCGCTCTCGAGATCGCCGGACTCGGCATTGTCGGTGGTATCACGGGCGATGCACTGCTCCGCGCGATGCCGTGGGGGTTGAACGTCTCGATCGGCATCGTCGCGCTCGTCGGCGCGGGCGCGTGGCTCGTCCGCCGTCACGGCGTACAGGCGGGACCGGACGCTCCCTGGATCGCGATCACCGCGCTGCTCCTCGGCGCCGCGTTCCTGCGGCGCGACGCGCAAACCCTGGCGGCCCTCGATACCCTGGCCCTGATCCTGACCCTCGCACTCGCTGCAGCGAGCTTGCAGGGCGAAACGGTCTCGCGTTGGTACGCACTCGATTACGTGCGTGGCGTCGCGACGGCCGCATTCTTCAGCGTGACCGGCAGTGTGCTTCTGCTATTCAAGGACATCGAGTGGCGTGAGCTTCCGCAAGAAGGCCGGCTCCGTCACGTCCGCGGTGTCGTGCTCGGCGTGGTCATCGCCGCACCGCTGCTCATCATCTTTGCGGCGTTGTTCGCATCCGCCGATCCCATTTTCAATAATGTGCTGACAGGCCTCTTCGCGTTCGACATGGACACGGTGATCGTCCATGCGTTCTTCATTGCGTTCTGGGGAGCGCTCACCGCCGGCTTCTTGTGGTGGAGCTTCCTGCGCCAACCGCTCAAAGCCTTTGCGCCGGCGCCGAAGTCGCTTCCCTCGGTGGTTCCGCTCGCGACAGCGCTCGGATTGCTGGATTTTCTGTTTCTGATGTTCGTTGTGGTGCAGCTCCGCTACTTCTTCGGCGGCGCGAGCCTCGTCGTAGAAACGGGCGGCCTCACGTTCGCGAGCTACGCGCGTGAGGGCTTCTTCCAGCTCGTCGTGGCGAGCGGACTCGTGCTGCCGATCGTCCTGGGCGGTGATTATCTCGTCAGCAGCGCCACGCCGGCGCAGGTGCGGGTCTTCCGCCAGCTCTCCGGATTGCTGCTCGCGCTGCTCGCCGTCGTCATGGCGTCGGCGCTGAAGCGCATGCAGCTCTATGTCGCCGCGTACGGCCTGACGGACGACCGGCTGTACGCAACCGCATTCATGATCCTGTTGATCGGCGTCTTCGCGTGGTTCGCCTGGACGGTCGTGCGCGGTCAGCGGCAGCGCTTCGCGTTCGGCGCGTTGATGCAAGCGTTCGCGGTGCTCGCCGGGTTACACATCCTCAATCCCGATGCGTTCATCCTCCGCACGAATCTGAACCGCCCGGTCGACCAGCTCCCCTTCGACGCGGCGTACGCCTCCCGGCTGAGTGCGGACGCGGTGCCTTTCCTCGTCGAGGCACTTCCCCACATGACGGAGAAGGACCGGTGCATCGCCGCGGCCGGCCTCGTGCACCGCTGGAACACCGAGCCGCTGGACTGGCGCAGCTGGAACTGGAGCCGCGCCCGCGCCCGGAACATGGTCGCGGCGCGCATCACCGACCTCAAAGCCTGGGGTGACCCCTGCTTCGCCCGCATCCCACCCGAATGAATACTGACGGCTTGAACCCCTTCACCGTGTTGCTCTTTGCCGGGGCCGTCCTCGCGGCGGGCACGTTGTTTGTTCTCTACGCTATCGCGCGCTTCACAAAACGTGAGTCCCTCGCGCGAATTGCACTGCACGTCTTGCTCGGCGGCGCCGCCGTCTACGTCGTGCTGCTCCTCATCGGCTCAGTCACGAGCCGCAGCCGCGTGCTCGAGCCGGGTCAGGAAAAACACATCTGCGAAATCGACTGTCACCTGGCGTACTCCGTCGCCGCGGCGAAATCGGAATCGCTCGCCGGCGGGCTTATCCGGCATGTCGTCACGGTCAAAGTGCGCTTTGACGAGAAGACGATCTCCCCGAGCCGACCCAGGACGGCGACGCTGCGGCCGAACCGCCGCTATGTCGCGTTGGTCGACGACGCCGGGAATCAGTACCCAGGCTCGACCGACGGGCTGACGCGCCCACTGATTCCCGGTGAGTCGTACACGACCGATATCGCCTTCGAGGTCCCCATGAAGGCAACCGGGCTCCGCCTGATCCTGCGCAATGCGGACCCCGAGTCGCACGTGATCATCGGGCACGAGAACAGCCCGCTGCACGGTAAGACGACGTTTCGGCTGCCGGCCTGACGATGATGCTCGGAAACGACGTATTCGTCGCCGTGCTGGTGGGATTTGTCAGCGGCTTGTTCGGCGCTGAATCGATCGGTCTGGTTTTCATCCGGCTGGGCACGTTCATTCGCAGGCGAGGAAAGTAGATTTGGAGGCATGAGCCTCCGCATCACACAAGTCGACGCATTCACCAATCGCCCCTTCGCCGGCAATCCCGCCGCCGTTTGTATCCTCCCGAAGGCGGCCGATGCAGACTGGATGCTGAACGTCGCGCGGGAAATGAATCTCGCGGAGACCGCCTTTCTCGTGGCCCAGAAGGACGGCTACGATCTCCGCTGGTTCACGCCGGCGGTCGAGGTCGATCTCTGCGGCCACGCGACGCTCGCGAGCGCGCACGTGTTGTGGGAAGAAGGGCATCTCAAACCGGATTCCCAAGCGCGCTTTCACACCAAGAGTGGGCTGCTGACGGCCGATCGGCGTGACTCCTGGATCGAGCTCGATTTCCCGGCCACACCAGCGACCGCCGCGCCGCCGCCGCCGGGACTCGTCGAGGCGCTCGGTGCCACGCCGAAATTCGTCGGCCGCAGCCGCTTTGATTACCTCGTCGAAGTCGACAGCGAATCCACCGTACGCGCACTCGCGCCGGACCTGGGAGCGCTGGGCCGCGTGGAGGCCCGCGGCGTGATCGTCACGAGCCGCGCCAACGGCAAGAGCGAGTACGATTTCGTGTCGCGCTTCTTCGCGCCGCAGTCCGGCGTTCCGGAGGATCCCGTCACCGGCTCCGCGCACTGCGCTCTGATGCCGTATTGGAGCGCGAAGCTCGGGAAGACCTACCTCGTCGCCTATCAAGCGTCGGCGCGCGGGGGCGTGCTCCGCCTGCGGCTCGACGGCGATCGCGTGCGGCTCGGCGGGCAGGCAGTCACGGTGTTGCGCGGGGAACTGACCGCCGGCAATATGGCGTCGTGACCGCAGCGCCAGCACACAGGTCCAATCGCGTCGTCGGATATCTCCTCGCGCTCGGTGCAGGCGCCACGTGGGGAACGACGGGTCCGCTCTCAACCGGCCTGTATGACCTCATGCCCGCGACGAGCATCGGTTTCTGGCGGGTGTTGATCGGCACGATCGCCCTCGCGATCTGGGGCATCCTGTTTCGGCGTGCCTTGTTCAAAGCAGACCGGCGTGGCTGGCTGCTGGTCGGGCTCGGCGGCGGGGCGATGGTCGCGCTGTTCGAGATCGCGTATCAATTCGCGATCGGCGGCGTGGGCGTCGCGGGGGCGGCCGCACTTCTTTATACAGCGCCCGTGATTGTCGCCGTGCTCGCGCGCCTCATCCTCAAGGAAGCGCTGACACCAACGCGGATTGCGCTCGCATTTCTCGTAATGGTCGGAGTCGCGCTCACCGTGACGGGCGGCAGCAACACCGGCGCCGAAGCGGCACGCATGGGCGTGACGGCCGGGATTGCCGGCGGCCTGTTGTCGGCGTTGAGCTATGCCCTCACATCGCTGATGGGACGTTACGCCGCGCCGCGCTACGGCGTGGTGAAAGTCTTGTTCCTGGAAGCGGTCGGCGGTGTCGTGTTGATCTGGATTGCGCTGACGATCTGGGGTAAACCGCCGACGCTTCCACCGTCGCCCGCCGCGTGGCGGGGCCTGCTTGGACTTGCCGCCGGCTCCGTGATCGCCGCCAACCTGTTCTTCTTCGGCGCCATGAAGCGCATCGAAGCCGCCCCCGCGTCCGTGGCGGCGACCATCGAACCAGTCGTAGGTGCGTTGCTCGCGCTGTTGCTGTTCAGCCAGCGTCTGACCGCGCTTGGCTGGCTGGGCTTGCTCATGGTCGTGGGCGGGGTCGCCGCCGGCTACATGCTGGAAGGACTAAAAAACCAGCTCGACGCCGAGGCGGAGGAGGCGGGGCGGCCCGTATGAGAACAGCGGCTGTGTGAAGTCGCGCGCGGCCGCCAGGAACAAAGGCATCAGCTCCGACTGGCCTTCGATGAGGCCATTCGCATCGAGGTCCGCAAAGGCGCGATAGCGCGGCGACTCGTAGGGAATCGGCTCGGGGTGCGCACGATAGGCGCTGTCCGCGAGTGCCGCGATCCCCTGCGGCGTCAGCTGGGGCTCTCCCGTCTCCCGCCGCACCGCCTCGATGTTACGCCGGTTCAGCAGATTGCGAACGTCTACATACAGGCTTCCCTGCAACCCGCCAACTCGCAGCGGTCGCCGCAACAACAGGTCGACCGTGAGCAACCCCGGGAGCCGGTGGCTGTTCGGCAGACCGATCAGGGTATCGCCGGTCAGGTTGGTCATCGTGAACGGCAGTCCCGTGCTGACACGCACGATCGTCGCCACCTCGAGCCCGGCGAAGGGACGCACTCCCGCAACGCGCGGGTCGGCGCTGTCGGACACGAGGGCCTGACCGATGACGGTGAGACTGTGGCGGCGGTCGTAATCGAGCGGGAATTCCACCCGCGCCGGATTGATCGTGTCACCCGACGGGTCGACGCGAATCCGGCGCACCAGCTGAAAAGCATTCGTCGCCGTGGCCTGCGCGCGCTGCAGCGTGTACGCGACGCGCACGCCCCAGCCGTCACGCAGCGGGCGGTCCGCGATCACCTCCGCGCCCTTGACGTTGCCGAAATCCAGATTGCCGAAGACCGTTGAATCGGGATCGAGGCCGAGCGGCACCGAGGCCACGAGCCCGCTCAGCAGCTTGTTGAAGACGTTGATGCGCAGCGTCGTCGTCTCGCTGGGGCGGGTGCGCAGTGAGAACTCGTATTGTGTCGCCCCTTCGAATCCCAGATTGGGGTTCCCGCGCCGGAAGCGCCCGGTCCGCAGCGTGTCGTCGAACGCCGCGTCCACGAGATATTGGAAGTCGGGCGCCTGCGAGAACCTGCCATAGCTCGCGACGAACGTGGCGCCCTTCAGAACCGTGGAAAAACCCAGCCGGGGATTGATGCTGCGGCGGGCACCGAACGTCGCTCCCGGAATGCCGCTGCCGGGAGCGAACTGATCGTAGCGCAAGCCGAATGTGAGGACGAAGTCCGGCCCGCGCAGCTGGCCTTCGGCGTACGCCGCGGCGGATGTGGGGTTGAACGTCGACGCCGTCGCGGGGGGCACGCTGTCGCCTACCGGCAGGTAGCCGAGCGCACGTTGAAAGGTGCGCACGCGCTGGCGGGCGAGCTCGGCACCGAAATAAAAGTCGGCCCGCGGACCGCCCACGCTGAAGTCGGCCTGGCCCCGCAGCTCGCGGAAGCGGTTCCAGGCGATCTCGCCGCCCGAGCCGTTGCTCCGGAAGAACGCCGGCACGCCCCACGGCGTGCGGTCGCTCCAATCCGGCTCGGTGAACCCCGCCACGGGCGCGCGCGCGCGCACCGTGTCCTGGCGCTGCGCCAGATCCTCACCAATGAAATGGAACGTGTTGCCGGTAAACGCCCCGAACCGGTAGGCCGGCTGCTGTGTCAGCGTGCCACGCGTGAAGGCGCGTGCGAAATAGCCGGCGCGCAGGTCTGCGGTGAAGTTGTTGGTGGCGTGCTGGAGGTGCGCACTCAACAAGTCGCCGCTGACGCGACGGGCCGGCGCGTCCGCGTTGTCGTATTTGTAGGCAGGATCGAACAGCAGCCGTTGATCGACCGACCGCAGGGCGAAGAGGCGCAGTG
Organism: Gemmatimonadales bacterium; assembly: GCA_035637435.1. Taxonomy (GTDB): domain Bacteria; phylum Gemmatimonadota; class Gemmatimonadetes; order Gemmatimonadales; family GWC2-71-9; genus 20CM-2-65-7. The sequence goes on along the minus strand of DASPXD010000117.1, from coordinate 1,571 downwards.
TCTGCGCGCCGCCCAGCGGTATCCGGAGCTTGGCCGCCGCGTCGTAGCGCTCACCGCTGTTGTGCGGCAGGAGCGCCGGGTTGTCGTTCCGTGGATCGCGGGCATTGAGCGGCGCAGGGGCATTCACCGGATCCGCGTCCAGCCGTCCCTCGGCGTCGAGCACTGCGACGAGCCCGGCGCCGCGTCCCAGTGGTCCGTCCACCGACACGACGGCGCGATCCTGGCCGAGATCCGCGCTGCCCCACAGCAGCCGGTCGCTCTCGTACGCGGCGCGGCCGCTCCAGCGGTCGCCGCCGTCCTTGGTCACGACGTTGACGAGGCCCGAAATGGCCTGGCCGTAGCGCGCCGAGAAGCCGTTCGTCGAGAGCGACGCCTCCGTTAGCAGATCGGGTGGGATGCGCACGCCGAGCGGGCCGGTGGAGGCGTCGAGCTGATTCTTCACGCCCAAGCCGTCGAGGACGAACGCCTGCTGGCCGAGGCGCCCGCCGCGGTAGCTCTCGCCGACCGCGCCGGCCGAGAGGGAGACTGCTTCTTCGAGCGTCGTCACGGGAAAGCGCCGCAGCTCCTCGCCGCCGATGCGCTGTACCGACGCGACGACGGTCGGATCGAGAATCGAATCGGCGTACGCCTCGACGACGACGGGCCGCTCGATCGTAAACACGTCGACCGTGAAGTTCACGATCGTGACCTGGCCAGCGCGCACCAGCACGCTGTCGCGCCGCATCGTCTCGAAACCGATCGCGCGCACGAGGACCAGGTGCCAGCCGCTGCGCACCTCACGCATGCGGTAGAAGCCGCTGCTATCGGTGTGGGCCACCCAGCGGCCGTCGATTCCCACCTCTGCGCCGTTGATCGGCTGATTGCCGACGCGTTGGCGGATGTGGCCGGTGATGGAGCCGTTCGTCTGTGCGGCGGCCGCGCTGGCCGGAATGAGGAGCGCGAGACTGAGCAGCGTGAGTCGGGATGTCACGGCAGTTGAAAGAGCCAGAGATCGGCGGTGGCTGCCGTATTCCATGCCGAGACGACGAGATGCGTTCCGTCGGGCGAAACGGCGGGCCGCCGGAACCGCCACGCGGGATCGCCGACTTGAGTCGGCGGATTGCCGGGACTGAACAGAAACAGCGGGCCGCCGTGGTCCGGCTGGGAGCCGCCGAGTATAGAATCGACGCTATAGCTGACCGCCCCGCCGACGACCGCGGCGAATGTGCCGTTCGCAACACTCACGTCGCGCGCGATGCCGAATCCGAAGTCGTACAGCGTATCCGTCATCCCGCTCGAGAACATGTGACGGTAGACGCGCGAATCGCCGTCACGCGTGAAATAGAGGGTATCGCCGCTGACGTCAGCGGCGAGCGACGACGCACTGTCCGCTACGGCGAGGCGCGAGAGCGTCGGCGTCGCCGCCGTGAAGTCGACGATCACGACGCCGATCCCGGTGCGGATGGTGTCCGGCGGGCAGCCGCGGCACGGAATCGGATGGGTGACGCGCTCCCCGACCCCTGCAATGCGGCCTGATCCCAGCCACACCAGGTGTGACATCGCGTCGTAGGTCGTGCCCCCCCCCCCCCCCC
>DASPXD010000116.1:0-2481 GCA_035637435.1 Gemmatimonadales bacterium | reverse complement strand
TCCCGACAGATTCTCGCGCAGCGCGAAGATGAACGGCCGATCGGGCGATTGTCCCCCGGGTCACCTGGTGTATGTTCTGGTCGGCTGCCACTCGATCTCTGGAGGAATTTGCATGCGTGCCATACTCGCCGCCGCCGTGCTGCTCGCGCTGCCGAGCGCCGACTGGGAGCTGCTCGGCTCGCGCCGCGTGAATTTCGCGCTCGATCACGACGCCATTTTGGTCGGCGCCCGGGAGGGCGGATTCACCGCGCTCAAGCTTGAAGTCGTCGGCGGCACTCTCGAGATGTACAACATCAAGGTCACGTTCGGAAACGGCCAAAGCTTTTCACCCGAAACGCGCGTCCAGTTCCATCAAGGCTCCTGGAGCCGCACGATCGATCTCCCGGGGCCCATCCGCATCGTCCGCCGGGTCGATTTCTGGTACCGCAGCCGGCTGCGTCGCGGCGCGGCCACCGTGCGCTTGTTCGGCCGGACGTGACGGCAGCGCAGTCCGCAGTCTTCCTGTACGCCATTCTCAGTCGCATGGCGTACGTGCTGTTCGTGGGGTACGTGCTGCGCCGCGAAGAGCGCGAGGGCTTCTACGCGCAGCGCTTCGGACCGGTCCTCGGTTTTCGCCGCTTCCGGCGCCGCGCCGCAATCGTCATGTACCATGACGCGCTCGCATTCATTCTGCTGTGTCTGGTCACCCGCAACACGTGGGATCTGCCGCTGTCACAGGCCGTCTCGTTCGCCGCGGGCGCCCTGCTCGTGATCGTGGGACTCGGCACGAAATTCTGGGCCGCGCGAACCCTCGGGATCGAGGCCTATTACTGGCACAACTTTTTCGATCCCGCTGAGGCGGTAGGCCCGGTCTCGAGCGGGCCGTACCGCTTCCTCTCGAGCCCCATGTATACGATCGGGTACCTGCAGACCTACGGACTGGCCCTGATGCTGCGCTCGCTGCCGGGTCTGATCGCGGCCGTCTTCTCCCAGGCGGGAATTCTCGTGTTCTACTTCGTCATCGAGAAACCGCATTTCCAGCGCCTGCACCGCTCTGGCTGATGCGACGCGTAGCCTTTCTACTATATGCGTTTTCCGTACACGATCCCTGGAATGCGCACCATCACTAGCGTCGCTTGACGGTCGGAGCGCCGGGCGGTAGCACTAGGGCGACGCTCACTCCCCAGAGGGGCATGAATATGCGACGTGTTGAGAATTTACTCGCAGCGCTGTCGGTGCTGCCGTCGATCGTGCTGGCGCAAAGCGGATCGATCCGCGGCCGCGTGGCGGATGCCGCCGGCGCGGCGCTACCCCGCGCGTCGGTTTCGGCCGAAGGCTCGGGGTTACGCGCCACCAGCGACGATCAAGGCCGTTATGAAATCCGCGGTGTCTCGGCCGGCACCTACACGGTCCGCGTTCGGCTGCTCGGCTATGTCCCGCAGTCTGCGCGCGTGACGGTCGCGCAAGGCGCGGTCACGCAGGATTTCACGCTAACAGCGCAACCCATCAGCCTCTCCCCGGTCGACGTCGTCGTCGGGTCGCGCGCGCGGCATACCGCGGCGGAGCAGCTCGCCGTGCCGGTGGACGTGTTCACGTCGGAGGACATGACGAAACAGGGCGTGACCGAGACCGGGCAGATTCTGCAATCGCTGGCACCGTCGGTGAACTTCCCGCATCAGAGCGTCACCGACGCGAACGACATCGTGCGGCCGTTCACGCTGCGCGGTCTCTCGCCCGACGAGACGCTGGTGCTCATCAACGGCTGGCGACGTCATCAGATGGCGCTCGTGAACACCTTCGCGTACGGCATGGGCGCCGGGACGACCGGCGTGGATCTCAACGCCATTCCCTCGAGCGCGATCGACCGCATCGACGTGCTGCGCGACGGCGCCTCGGCGCAGTACGGGTCGGACGCGATCGCGGGCGTCGTCAACATGGTGCTGAAGGAAGGGCAGTTCACGCCATTCCTGAACACCAGTGTCGGTCGATATCACCCAGACAATTATGCGGACGACGGTACCACCGCGAATCTGAGCGGCGGCTGGGGCATCGGCATCGGCCGCGGCTCGCTCGGATTGTTCGGCGAGTTCCTGGATCGCCAGCCGACGAATCGCGCCTGGCCTGACCCGTACGAGGACGCGGGCACCCTCAGAACGGACTCGATCGTCAACGGCCGCATCATCGTCAAACGGAATGCCGTGCCGCAGCCGAACCACCACTGGGGCGACGGGCTCGAGAAAGACGTCGTCACGATGGCAAACTTCCGGCTGCCGCTGAACGACAAGGGCACCACGGAGTTGTACAGCTTCGGCGGCTGGAGCTATCGCAAAGGCACGGGCAACGGCTATAGGCGCTGCGCCGTGGACTGCGCGAGCTTCATTCAGGGCCGCAACTGGCCGCAGATCTACCCCTTCGGCTACCTCCCGGAGTTCGCGCCGAACGTGCTGGACAATTCGATCGTCGCCGGGATCCGGACGCTCGCGAGCGGCTGGTCGATCGACC
>DASPXD010000115.1:0-10362 GCA_035637435.1 Gemmatimonadales bacterium | reverse complement strand
GGCAGCGAATCGCGGCCGTCGATGTAGCGGCGGTAGAACCCGTCCACGTCCGGCATGCCGGCGCTGCGCAGCTCCTTCAGCAGGTCGGCCGTGAGAAATCCCTTGTTCTGCCGGTAGTAGCGCGTGTACAGCGCGCGCATCACGTCGTCGAGGTTGTGCGCGTTGTCGGTGGCGTCCCGGATCGAAATATCGAGCAGGAACCCGAGCAGCGACCCCTTGGGATAGTAGAGCTGCGAGCTGTTGATGTAGACCTCGTGGATCCAGGTGGCCTCACTGCCGTCCTCGACACTCCACGGCTCGGGCGTCTGCTCTACCTGGTCGATGTTCGACGTGGTGTTCTGGAGGAATTGGTCCGCGCTCCACAAACCGGCGCGCAGATTGGTGAGGTCGGCGTAGTAGTCCGTCACGCCCTCCGACCACCACAGCAGCGGTGTGTATTGCTCGGCGTGATAGTCGTAGGGCCACATCTCGGCGGGGCGGATGCGCTTCACGTTCCAGAGATGGAAGAATTCGTGCGACAGCAGGGGATACATGAAGTCGCCCAGGTTTCCGGAGGGATCGGCAAACGCCAGCGCCGGCATGATGTCGTATTGCGACGAGCTGTGCTCGAGCCCGCCACCGAAGTTGATCGCCTCGTGGATGACGTTGAAGAAGACCGTGTACACGTCGTACGGCGTGTCCCGCATGATGCGGTTCTGGACCGGGGCCATCTTGGCCACGCCGTTGCGGAGATTGCGCGCGACCGCCGGCGTGTAATCGGTGGCCGGCCACACCGCGATCCGGATCCATTTGCCGTCGGCCTGCAGTGAATCGAGGCTGTAACGACCGAGAAACGTCATCGCGTCGGCGAGCTCGTGGTAATCAGCCGCGCGATACACACCGTTCGCCGGGCCCTTGAGCGCGGTCGTGACTTGCCAGCCCGCAGGAATGCGGAACCGCACTTCGGCCGAACGCCCCAGCTGCCCTTCCTCGAAGAGAAAGAGATTGGTGCCGAGGAATTGACCGAAGTCGTTGACGACGCGGGCGACCGAGAGGTCGAGCGTGTCGGGGGCGTACGCGAACTCGACCGTCACGCGGTCGGCCCCGCCCGTCACGACGCGCCAGGTGTCTTTGTCGCCGCGATCCCACCGCAGCGCCTGTCCCGCGGAATTCTTCGCGCCAAAGCCGTGCACGTAACGCGCATAGTTCTGGATCTCGTAGTTGCCGGGACTCCACGCGGGCAGCGAGACGAAGAGCGTGTCTTTCCCGGCGGTGGGAAAGTCGGCGGAGACGTGGAATTCGGAAGCGCCTGTGGTGAGTGCGACTTCGTAGCGAACGGTTTGGGCCGGGAGTTGGACGGCAATCAGAAGTGCAATGACAGCCAGAGGATAGAGTCGGTTGGTCATGCCATAAACCTAAAAGGCCTCGGGTCGACCCGAGGCCTCAACTCCAACTTGCTACCAGCCAGCGTCTTACGACGTAACCTTCGCGCTCGCGTCGGCGACCATCGCGCGCAACTCCTTGCTGGGCTTGAAGACAGGAACCGGGCGCGCCGCGACTTCGACGGGATCACCAGTTCTTGGGTTACGCGCCATCCGCGTCTTCCGCTGGCGGATCTTGAACGTCCCAAATCCGCGTACCTCAATGTTATGCTGCTCAGCCAGCGCGGCTTTGACGGCGTCGAGAAAAGAGTCTACCACCCGCGCACAGTCCTTTTTTGAAATGAGGGGACCTGCGGTGCGAGCGATTTGCGCGGTGACTTTTTCGACCAGATCGGCCTTCGTCATTGGTCCCCCCGAAAGACAGCCGGGTTGCAAGTCGGGGGCTATCATAGGGGCTTACTTATTTAGTGTCAAGAGCTTGTAGGAATTGTTGAAAGTGTCCTTGAGCGTCATGTGGGCCGGGTGAGGCCTCGGGATGGTATTGGACGGCAAAAATCGGGTATTCCCGGTGCTTGATTCCTTCGACGGTCCGGTCGTTGAGGTTAAGGTGGGTGACCTCAAGCGACTTCGCGCCGGGAACGCCGGTCGTTTCTCCTCTCACAGCGAATCCATGGTTCTGTGACGTGATAAGTACTTGTCCCGTTGCAAGATCCCGCACTGGATGATTTCCCCCCCGGTGTCCGTACGGGAGCTTGATCGTCTCCCCACCCAGTGCCAGCCCAAGCAGCTGATGCCCGAGACAGATGCCAAAGATCGGTATCGTCCCGTCGGAGAGATCGCGAATTGTCGTGATCGCGTACCCCACGGCGGCGGGGTCGCCCGGGCCGTTGGACAGGAAGACGCCATCCGGTTTGAGCGCCCGCACCTGCGCCGCGGTCGTTGCCGCCGGCACGACGGTGACGCGGCAGCCATGCTGCACGAACAGCCGCACGATGTTGCGCTTCATTCCAAAGTCGAACGCGACGACGTGATGCTTTGCGTCGGCGGGGGGCGGTCCTTCCGTATAGGCGTCGGGAATCGTCGCGACGCTCGCGAGGTCGAGCCCGTTCATCGATGGCGACGCCGCGAGTGCGCGCGAGATTTCCTGCGTCGGCTGATCACCGAGCGCCAGGACCCCGCGCATCGCGCCCTTGGAGCGAATGTGCCGCGTGAGCTGACGCGTGTCGACGTCGGAGACCAGCGGGACCTTCGCGCTGGAAAGCCAGTCGAGCAGCGTCCCGGTCGAGCGCCAGTTGGACGGCGTGGCGGACAGCTCGCGCACCACGACGCCGACGACACGCGGGCGGTCGGATTCGATGTCGTCGGGATTGATGCCGTAATTGCCGATCATCGGCGCCGTCATCACTACGATCTGTCCGAGGTAGGAGGGGTCGGTGAACACCTCCTGATAACCGCTCAGATTCGTGGTGAAGACGACTTCCGCGTACGCCGGCTCAAACGGGAGAGGCGCGGTTCCGGGGAACCAGGCGCCGTCCTCCAGCAGCACGTAAGCTCTAGGGGCGTCGATTGCGAGCGGGCGCCGGGGGAGGCGCGGGAGGAGCCGTCGGTTGCGTTTCGATCGGCAGCGGCGTCGGTTGGACCGGTGCCGGTTGCTGCTGTCCCTGGCCCTCGAGCACAGACCGCACCTGCGAGCCCGACTGCGACAGGAACGTCAGGATCAGCGCCAGGGACAGGAAAATCCCGGCGGTCCACCACGTGACCTTGGTGAGCAGCGTCGTCGCCTGCCGCCCGCCCATGATCGTCTCGGTGCCGGCGCCGCCACCCATCGTCGCGAGCCCCCCGCCCTGCCCGGCTTGCAACAGCACGGCAGTCGCGAGGATGACCGCATCGAGCAACAGAATGGTGACGAGGAACGTGTACATGCGCCGGGCAAGATACCTAGGCCGCGGCGGTGCGCACAAGTTCACCCCAGGCCTGTGGATCGAGTGACGCCCCGCCGACCAGCACGCCGTCCAACTCCGGCTCGGCCAGCAGCTCGGCGGCGTTCTTCAGATTGACGCTGCCACCATACAGGATGCGTGTCTCCGCGGCCCCCTGTTGCTCCAGCCACGCGCGGATGGCGGCGTGCACCGTTGCGGCATCGCGCGGCGTCGCGTTCCGGCCGGTGCCAATCGCCCACACCGGCTCATAGGCGATGGTCACGCGCGCGGTGGCCGCGCGCTCGGCCAACGCGGCGGCCAATTGTCGCTTGACCACGGCCAGCGTCTGGCCGGCGTCACGCTGCTCGAGCGTCTCCCCCACGCACAGCACGGGATGGAGCCCCGCCGCGAGTGCTGCGGCCAACTTCTTGCCGGTTTGCTCGTCCGTCTCACCGAACACATGCCGCCGCTCGGAGTGACCGATCAACGCGGCTTTCGCTCCCGCCTGGACGGCTAACGGCGCGGAGATCGCTCCGGTGAACGCACCTTTCGGTTCCCAGTAAACGTCCTGAACACCGGCGAGGAGGTCAGGTCGGTTCCCCAATCCGGTCGCGACCGTTTCCAGGGAGACCGCCGGTGGGAAGAACCAGACCTGCCGGTCGGGTTGGGACGCATGGGCCTTCAGAAACGTCGTGAGATAACTGCGCGCTTCCGCCGGGCCGAGGTTCATCTTCCAGTTGGCGGCAAACAGCAGCGACCTCACGCATCCTCCAAAGCCGCTACGCCGGGCAATTCCTTCCCTTCCAGGAACTCGAGCGACGCGCCGCCCCCGGTCGAGACGTGGGTGAGCTTGTCTTCCATTCCCGCCACGGCCGCGACGGAGTCCCCGCCGCCCACGACGGTCACCGCGCCCTTCTTTCCCGCGTCGACCAACGCCGTCGCGATGGCGCGCGTCCCCGCATCGAACGGCGGAGTCTCGAACACGCCCATCGGGCCGTTCCAGAAGATGGTCTTGGCGCGCAGCAGCCGCGCCTGGAAGTCGTGCTGCGTCGCGGCGTCGATGTCGAAGACCGCCCATCCCTTGGGGACGGCGTCCGCAGCAACCGAGCGATGCTCGCTCCCCCGTTCGAGCGATGGGGCGATGACCGCGCCGCGCGGCAGGATCAGTTTCTTCCCGCTCTGTGCGAGCAGCTGCTTGGCGAGTGCAATGCGATCAGGCTCGACCAAGGATGATCCCACCTCGAGGCCCATGGCCGCGAAGAACGTACACGCCATGGCGCCGCCGATGAGCAACTCATCTACGCGTGGCAGCAGGGAGCGGATCACGTCGATCTTGCCGGAGATCTTCGCGCCGCCCAGCACCGCGATGAAGGGGTGCTTGGGATCCCGGAGCAGCTGCCCCAAATACTGGAGCTCTTTTTCCATCAGGAAGCCGGCCACGGCGGGCTTGAGGAGATGGGCCACGGCTTCGGTCGACGCGTGCGCACGATGGGCCGAGCCGAACGCGTCGTTCACGTACAGATCGCCGAGCTGGGCGAATGTCTTGGCCAACTCCGGGTCGTTCTTCTCCTCGCCGGACCAGAAGCGCGTGTTCTCGACGAGCGCGACGCCGCCGCGCGGCAGCCGCCGCGTCGCCGCCACACCCGTGGCCGGATCGGGGATGAACTCGACCGGAGCGCCCAGCAGCTGCTCGAGATCGCGGACGATCTGCTTCAGAGAATATTGGGGATCAGGACCGCCCTTGGGCCGGCCGAGGTGGGAGAGCAACACCACGCGCGCGCCTTTGTCGCGGAGATACTGGATGGTCGGCAGCGAGGCGCGCAGCCGCGTGTCGTCGCTGACCGTGCCGTTCTTGAGCGGGACGTTGAAATCGACCCGCACCAGCGCGCGCTTCCCGTCCAACGCCTGCGGGGGAAGGTCCCGCAGGCTGCGTTTCTTCAACGCCGGCGGCCGATGTAGGCCAGCAGGTCCACGCAGCGCGCCGAGTACCCCATCTCGTTGTCGTACCACGACGACACGTGCACCAGCGTGCCATCGATCACCGCCGTGGACATCGAGTCCACGACGCTCGAGTAGAGGCTCCCGATATAATCGACGGACACCAGCGGCTCGTCGCTCACCTCGAGGATGCCCTTGAGCTTCCCCGCCGCGGCTTGCTTGAACGCCGCGTTCACCGCAGCGACGGTCGTGGGCCGCTCGACTTCGGCGGTGAGATCGACGATTGAGACGTCGGGCGTTGGTACGCGGAGCGAAATCCCGTCGATCTTCCCTTTGACCTCGGGGAGCACGAGACCGGTGGCCTTGGCGGCGCCGGTTGTCGTGGGGATGATGCTCAGCGCGGCGGCGCGCGCACGCCGCAGATCCTTGTGAGGCAGGTCGAGAATCTGCTGGTCGTTCGTGTAACTGTGCACGGTCGTCATGAAGCCGTGCTTGAAGCCGAAGGCGTCCATGACGACTTTGACGACGGGGACGAGACAGTTGGTCGTGCAGGACGCGTTGGAGATGATGTGATGCTTGGCGGGATCGTACTTGTCGTTGTTCACGCCCATCACGATCGTGATGTCCTCGCCCTTGGCGGGGGCGGAGATCACGACCTTCTTGGCGCCCGCCGCCAGATGCTTGGACGCGCTCTCCTTGTCGGTGAAGCGCCCGGTGCTCTCCAGGACCAGCTCGACGCCGAGTTCCTTCCAGGGAAGCTTCTCGGGTTCTTTGATGGCCGAGACCTTGATCTGCTTACCGTTGACTTCGAGCGCATCGCCCTTTGCGTCGACCGTCCCCGGAAAGCGGCCGTGCACCGAGTCGTACTTGAGCAGGTGCGCCAGCGTCTTGGTGTCGGTGATGTCGTTGACGCCGACAAACTCGATCTCGGTCTGTTTCGCCATCGTGGCGGCGCGCAACACGTTGCGCCCGATGCGCCCGAACCCGTTGATCCCTACCCGAACCGCCATGACTCTCCCCTTAGCTGAAGTCTGGAATTGCCGCGCGGGCGAAGGTGACGCCCATGACTCGTGTCGCGCCGGCCTGCTCTAATGCTCGTGCTGCTTCGGCGAGTGTGGCTCCCGTGGTGAACACGTCGTCGACCAACACGATTGCGAATTGCGGATTTCGGATTGCGGATTTGATCGGCAGGTTTCCAATCCGCAATCCGCAATCATCAATCCGCAATGCAAACGCCCCCGCCACATTCGCCAGACGCGTCTCCGGTGTCAACGCCGTTTGCGTCGGCGTCTCGCGCGTGCGGACGAGCAACGTAACAAGGACGGGAATCCGCCACTGTCGGGCCAGCGCGCGCGCCAGGACTTCGCTCTGGTTGTAGCCGCGCTGGCGCAATCGCTTCGGGGCGAGGGGAATCGGTATCAGGACCGACGGTCCGTCGCTGGGAGGGCGCAGCTGCGCCATCACGGCCGTCAGGTCGTCGGCGATCCGCGGCAAACCGCCGTACTTGAGCGCGTGGACCGCCGGGCGTGCGTTCTGGTCGAGCCAAGCCGCAGATCTCACGGATTTCAGCGCAGATGGCCACTGATTGCACAAACGGCAGGGGCCGAAGTGCGGTTCGGGTTGGCCGCAACGCTCACACCACGGCGGGCGCACCGCCCGCCACCGCTGCCGGCACACGGGACAGACGAGCCGGTTGGCGTCGCGCTGGCTCAGCAGGGCGTGACACAGGAGACATTCTGCAGGAAGGAACAGCTGTTCAACTGCGGAGCGCACGGACGACAGCTGCACGCATCACCTCGGTCGGCGCCGCCGTGCCCGGGAAGAAACGCTCGAACGCCGCAGCGCCCTGTTGCACGAGCATCTCTCGGCCGTCGGCAGCCGCGATCCCGCGTTCGCGGAGCGCGTGGACCCACCGAGTCTCACCGGGCGCGTACACGAGATCGAGCGCTCGCTGCACACCCGGAATGTGGTTCAGGTCGACCGGCAGCGGATCGTGACCGGCGAGACCCAGTGGCGTTGCGTTGATTGCCACATCGACTTCGACCGGGCCATTGGCGACACTGGTCGCTACGCCGATACCCTTCGCCCACGTGGCGAACGCCTTCGCCCGGGCGCCATCGCGCGAGCGCACGAACAGCGTAGCGCCGCGGTCAGCGGCGGTCACCGCGGTCGCGCGTGCCGACCCACCGGTTCCAATCACGAGCCACCGTTCTCCCCTTTTCGCCGCGCCAAGTCGCTCCAGCGCCGTTGCCACACCAAACACGTCGGTATTGTCGCCGACCAGCGCGCCGTCCTCCGTCCAGAACGTATTGCACGCGCCGACCCGGGCGCAGACATCCGTTTTCCGCGCGACGAATCCTTCGACTGCTTCCTTGTGTGGGACGGTCACGTTGCCGGCGCCGCCGGTCGCGGCCTGCATTGCCAGTACCGCGCGCAGCGCCTCGGGGGGCACAGGAGGAACGCGCAAGGCGACGTACACGGCGTCTAATCCCAGCGCGCGAAAAGCGGCGTTGTGCATCGCGGGAGAGAGCGAATGGGCCACCGGGTCGCCGATGACCGTGAACAGCCGTGTCTTAGCGCTGATCTCCACGCTTGCTCTCGGCGGCGAGCCGGTCGGCCACGGCAGCGGCGAGCCCCTCGAGCTCCTGACAGGTATCACGGTAGACGCCCAAGTCGCCGCCAAACGGATCGCTGACTTCGTCGTCGCCCCGGCCGGCGTATTCGCCCAGGACGAACACGCGTCCCTCGCCGCCCAGCTCGTCGACGCGGGCGCGATGATGTCGCGCCATCGTGAGAATCAAATCCGCCTGCTCGACCAGCTCGCGGGTGAGCAGCCGGGCCCGGTGCCCGGAGAGATCGAGGCCGCGTTCGAGTCCGACCAGATACGCCCCTTCCGACGCCGGTGCGCCATCCCAGGCGCCCGTCCCGGCGGACGTGACCGCGACTTCGAGGCTGCGCTCCTTGAGCGCGCGCTCGAGCAGCGAGGCGGCGAGCGGGCTGCGGCAGATGTTGCCGGTGCAAACGAACAGTACGTGCTGGATCATGGCGCGAGGCGGCCGACGGCGCGTCGCAGCTCGTTGACGCTGAGCGTTCCTTCGCGGACGATTTGCGCTCGTGGCCTGGTGCAATCAACCACGGTCGATGGCGGCCGGTTCCCCAACACGCCGCCGTCGAGCACCAGCAGCTGGCCCTTCTTCACCGCCGGCGCGAAGTCTCGCGCGATGGCATCCGCGCCGGGACCGGGCGGCTGCCCCGGCAAATTCGCGGACGTGGAGGTGAGCGGGGAACCCAGCGCCGCCACGAGTCCCGCGATCGCGTGATGCGACGTCCAGCGCACCGCGATGCCGCCGTCGGGACCGCGCAGCAAGTCGGGGAGCCGGCCCGATCCTCCCGGTAACACGAGCGTGAGCGGCCCTGGCCAGAACGCGCGCGCCAGCGCATCCGCGGACGCATTGAAGGCGAGCCCGTGCGATTCAGCCATCGATCGGTCGCTGATCAATAAAAGGAAGGGCTTGGTGGCCGACCGCCCTTTGAGCGCGGCCAGCGCGGCGACGTCCTCCTGCACGACGCGCGAGCCGAGGCCGTAGACCGTCTCTGTGGGATAAGCGAGCAAGCCCCCGCGTCCCAGGTGCTGCACCACCTGCGGGATTGCCGTGGCAATATCGGAATCTGTCTGGAACGGGAGCCCGTTCAACGCAACTCACGCGCGAAAGCCTCCGCGATCCGGAAGTCGTCGGCGGTGGTGACCTTGAAGTTGTACGGTGAATCGGGAATCAGCTCCACCGGGAACCCCGCGCGCTCGCACACTTCCGCATCATCGCTCGGTGCGCCACCGTTGGCGGTTCCGGGCAGCTGGGCGTAGGCGTCGCGCAACATCTGGCGCGGGAATCCTTGCGGCGTCTGCGCCCGCCAGATGCGCTCCCGATCCACGGTCCGCGCGACGCGCGGCGTAGGCTGGTGCGGGCCGACCTCTTTGAGTGTGTCCGACGTCGGCACGGCGGCGACCGCGCCGACGCCGGCGCGAGCACGCGCAATCACGGCGTCGATCGTGCCGCGACTGACGAAGGGGCGCGCGGCGTCGTGCACGAGAATGATCGCGCTGTCGGCGGGGAGCGCGTCCAGCCCCGCGCGCACCGAATCGGCGCGCTGCGCACCGCCCGATACGAGCCGCAGCCGATCGCCGCGCAGCTTGCCGAGCCATTCGGGCGGACGCTCGGCGTACCCGGGCGGCAGCGCCACGATCACCTGGCGCACTGCGGGGTGTCCGGTAAACGGACGCAGCGCGCGGAGCAGCATCGGCACGCCAAGGATGGGGCGAAACTGCTTCGGCTCGCCGGGCCCCGCCCGCACGCCCGCCCCCGCTGCGACGACGACGACGCCGACGTCAGGCTGCAAGTCGGCGGGCGAGCTCACCGATTCCCTCCAGCCCGATCAGCTCGAGATCTTTACTCCCTTTCGAACGACTCGATAGAAACACCCTGCGAAAGCCCTGGCGTGCAGCCTCGGCGAGACGCCGTTCGAGGCCGGCGACCGGCCGGATCTCACCACCCAGTCCCACCTCGCCCAGGAAGAGCGCGTCCGCGGGCACGGGACGATCGTGCACCGTGGAGACCAGGGCGGCAAGCACGGCAAGGTCGGTCGAGGGTTCGATGAGACGGACGCCGCCCGTGACGTTGACGAAGACGTCGAGATTCCCGAACGGCAGGCCGCCGCGGCGCTCCAGCACGGCGAGCAGCAGGGCCAGGCGCCGATGATCGAGGCCCGTCGCCACGCGTTGCGGCGTCCCGAAGCCCGCCTTCGACGCGAGCGCCTGGATCTCGACGAGCATGGGGCGCGTGCCTTCCATCAGCGCGGTGACGGCGGAGCCGGACGCGCCGCTGCTGCGGCCGGCGAGGAATGCCGCCGCGGGGTTCGCGACGGGCTCGAGCCCCGCCCCCGTCATCCGAAAGACACCGATCTCATCGACCGAGCCGAAGCGGTTTTTCACCGCCCGCAGGATGCGATGATCGAGCGTCGTTTCGCCCTCGAAGTACAGCACCGTGTCGACGATGTGCTCGAGTGTCTTGGGCCCCGCGATCCCTCCACCCTTCGTGACGTGCCCGACCAGCAGGACGGCGGGCCCCCCCCCCCCCCCCCCCCCCCCC
>DASPXD010000114.1:0-3319 GCA_035637435.1 Gemmatimonadales bacterium | reverse complement strand
GCGGTCGGCATCCCGGCGACGGTGTCGATCTGGAAGCCGTAGCTCCGCAAGAGTGTCGTGAGCGTGTCGACCGCCTGGAACTCGTGCCAGCCGACTTCCGGGTGATGGCCGATCCAGTCGGAGACCCCTTGCAGCTCGCTATTCCAGACTGTCGCCACGCGCGCGAGCACCCGATCGCGCGCGGGGTCGTTGCGCGCAGCGAGGCGCTGCGCGTTCTCGCTTGGCTTAAGCCGCGCTTCGAGCGAATCGATCTGGCGTAAAATGCCTGCGGCGGCTTCGCGCTCGGTATCTGTCGCTTGCGCATTGGCCAGCGCGGTGCCCAGGAAGCAAACGACGATGAGAACGACGGCAACGCGGTGCATACGAGTTCCTCGCGGCGCTTCTATTAGGGTTTGTTGAGTTCGGCGACAAAGACATCGCTCTGCCGATCTTCGACGGGAAAGTAGAAGTGATGGGCATCGACGGTGAAGTCGTTGCGGCTAGATTGCCAGAGCGGATCGTCGAAATGCACGAGCAGTCGCGGTCTACCGCCGTTCGCTGGAACGCTCCAGAAGGACGTACGACCGCGCGCGTCGTGGGCCTTGTAATACAAGGTTCGTCCATCCGTTGCCCAACGGACGTTTCCCGCGAGTGGCGCACCAGGACTCGGGGTGAACACCTGCCGAGGGGAACCGCCCGTCGCGGGGATGACCATGACCGTCCCCTCCCACGGGTCGGCGGTCGTACGCACGTATGCGAACCAGCGCCCGTCGGGTGACCATTCCGTTTGAGTGGCCGGTGTAGCGACTCGCCGCGGCTCGGACCATCTGCCTTCGCGATCGCGCTCCACAACGAATGCGGTGCGTGGTTGATTCAGGTCCACGAAAGCCAGCCGGGTTCCGTCAGGCGACCAGGTCGGATAGCCCTCTTGCGCGGGCGTGTTCGTCACCCGCTGAATCGGTGCTCCATTGAGGGGCTTCACTTCGATGTCCCGTGAACCGGTTCGCCAGGAGTGGTACGCGACTGCCGATCCATCGGGCGACAGGTCGGGCGCGAACTCGTCCGCGGGGTCGTTGGTGAGCTGTTCGGGAGTCGCCGCCCCCCCCGCCCCCCTGGCATCAGTGAGTGCGATCCGATAGACGTCGGGATTGCCGTGCAAGTCTGAGTCATAGACTAGCCAGCGGCCGTCGTGACTCACGCGCACCGATTCGATGACCTGGTTTCCGCGCGTCACCGGCGTGGCGGTCATCCCGCTAGCGGCGATGCCTCCGGACGGGAGGGCGCCAGCCGACGGAATCGGCAGCGACCAGACATTCGCACGCGCCGTGTACACCGCATACGCCAGGCGCCGTCCGTCCCCCGAAAGCGAGATCGACGTGGCGCCAAGCCCTGTGGATAAGCGCCGCGGTTGGCCGCGCGGGCGGCCCGCGGACGACAACCTGACGGCATAGACGTCCCGCGGGCCGTCGCGATTGGAAAGGAAGAAGAGCGAGCCGTTGGGCGAAAACACCGGGCTTTGATTGGCCCACCGCGCCGCGGCAATCTCGATGGGTTGCCCGCCGCGCGCCGGAAACAGCAGGATCGCGCTCGGCGCCAGGTTACCGAAGATGACGCCCGGCATCACTGCCGATGGATTCTGCGACGCGCACGCGACCCACTTGCCGTCCGGAGACCAACTGCAGGAATGAAGATCGACCCCCGCCCCAATCGCCCGCGGCGTTCCCCCTTCGCTGGGGATAGCGAAGAGCGAATCACGGCGCGTGAAGGCAATCTCGCGTCCATCCGGGGACCAGGTCGCCGAATTCACGGTGCCGGCCGCGGTCGGTGCGAGGATGGGCCGGGACGATCCTCCCAGCGCGGGAGCGACGGAAGCGCCGCCCCGTGTCAAAAACAGGAGCCGCGCTCCGTCGGGTGACCAACGCGGCTGGTTTTCCACGGACGTGGAATCGTCGGACAGGGGAATCGTGCGTCCACCTCCCACCGGCCGGAGGAAGATGCGCATCTGCGCCGCCGTGCCGGCCGCGTACGCGACCAGCCGACCGTCGGGGGATAGCGACGGCTGAATCTCGAGGCCGGGATCGGCCGTGAGTTGTTCCGAACGCCCGATGACGACCGGTGGCGCGGCGGGGCGCAACATCATGAAAGCGCCGACGGCTATCACCACCGCGGCGGCCACAGCGGCCCCCATGACGATGGCATGCCGGCCGAGCGGAGCGGCAATGGAAACCGGCGACTGTAACGCCGCTGCAAACTCAGCCGCGGAATGGAATCGGTCCGCCGGTGTCTTCTCCAGCGCCCTGGCAACGGCCGCCTCGACGTGGGGAGGCACGCTGGCGCGGATCGCCCGCAAGCGCGTGGGTCGGTCCGTCAGCAGCTTTGCGATGACCGCTTGCGACGTCGAGCCCGCGTACGGCGGCACGCCGGCCAGCATTTCGTACAGCACGGCGGCCAGGGAGTAGACATCGGAGCGGGCATCGAGATGCCGCTCGCCTGTCGCCTGTTCCGGGCTCATGTACTGCGGCGTGCCGAGACTCACGCCAGTGGCCGTGAGACGCGTCTCGGCCGCTTCCGTGAGCGCCAGCGCGATCCCGAAGTCCGCCACCATCGCTTCGCCTTCGTGCAGCAGGATGTTCTCGGGCTTGATGTCGCGGTGCACGATATTGTGATGATGCGCGTGGTCGAGCGCACTCGCGACCTGCCGGGCGATCGCCAGCGCCTCGTCGACGCCGAGCTGTTTGTCACGCTCCAAGCGGTGGCGCAGCGATTCTCCCCGCACGTACGGTTGCACGTACCACAGAAAACCGTCGGACTCCCCCGAATCGATCAGGGTGAGAATGTGGGGGTGATCGAGCCGCGCGGTGATCTTGACTTCATTGACGAATCGTTCGGCACCGAGCTGCGCGGCGATCTCGGGCCGCAGCACCTTGAGCGCGACCTCGCGGTCGTGCTTCCGCTCGCGCGCGAGATAGACGGTCGCCATCCCACCCGCGCCGATCTGTCGCTCAATGTCGTAACGGGTGGCGAGGGCCGCCGTGAGGCGCTCCACGCTGTCCAGCATCGCTACTGCACCATCCCGAAGCGTTTGTTTTGGGCGGTCATCTTCATGAAGTAGCGCAGCCGCTGCTCAAAGACTTCGCGCCGCTCGCGGCCGGCGTCAATCCAGCCGAGACGGATGCGTTTGTACGAAGCCGGAAACCGGTGAAAGTTCCGCCAAACTGTCGCGTCCGCCTTCAATCGGTCCACGATATCAGCCGGGAGCTTCGCGGGTCCTTTGCCCGTGTGCTCGATAGCGGCCAGTCCGACCTTGGTCATGCGCCCGGCCTTGATCAGCCGCCGCACG
>DASPXD010000113.1:0-18025 GCA_035637435.1 Gemmatimonadales bacterium | reverse complement strand
GGGTCTGGAGCCCACAGGAGAGCTGCTGACGGCGACGTACTTCCGCACGAACATGCCGGCGGAGTGGCGTGTGGAGTACGAGGCGAAGCTGAAGGAAGCGCAAGGATATGCGGAAGCGCGGTCACGGGATATCAAACCCGTCATTTGGCAACGGAGGTGACTGATGCGCGCAATAGTCGCTGGGGTTCTGGGATGTCTAACCGTCGCGTGCGGGTCCCCAGGTCCACGGGCATTTCTGGACACCGACAAGACGGCGATACGCGCCTCGATCGACAGCTTTACCGTTTACGTTGTGCAGCATCGTGATTCGATGGCCGCCGCGATGTACGCGGAAAACGCGACGTACATGCCACCGAATCAGCCCATGGTGCAAGGTCGCACCGCCATCCGCCAGTGGATGAAGGCGTTTCCGGCGATCAGCCACTTCACCGGTTCCCCGATCGAGATCGACGGGCGCGAGGATCTGGCCTATGTGCGCGGCACGTACCAACTGTCCTACTTGGCCGGCGGTACCGATCACGGGAAGTTCGTGGAGGTGCGGCGGCGCGACAACAATCGGCGCTGGCTGATCATTGCGGACATCTTCAATTCGGACGTGCTAACGACGCCCGCGCCACCGGCGGCGCCCGCCCGTCGCTAGCGTCAAACGGAAAGGCGTCGAAGGACACGTTCCTTCGACGCCGTTGCCTTATAGCAGGGGTGGGATTCGAACCCACGACCCCGGCATTATGAGTGCCGTGCTCTCACCAGGCTGAGCTACCCTGCCCTGACGCTTTGCTAGTTGACGCCCACCCGTCCCTGGACAGAGGCGATCAACTTGGCAGAATCGTAGCCGACCCCGTCTTTAAAAACAATTGTCGGGCTGCGGATCACCGACGGGTCGGCCGTCAGGTCGCCGTGCAAGACGACCAGGTCGGCGAGCTTGCCCGCCTGCACCGTTCCCAGCTGCTGCGCCACGCCGAGGATCCTGGCGCCGTTCAACGTCATGATCTGGATCGCCTGCGCGGGCGTGAACCCGGCCTCGATGAACAGCTCGTAGTTGCGCTGATCGCCAAACCCCGCCAGCGCCCCGCCGATTCCCGTCGGGTCGACGCCGGCCGCCATCAACCCGCCCGCATCCACGAACGCGCGCTCGAACGCCATCGCACTCTTGAACGCCTGCGCGCTGACCCAGCCGCCGTTCGGGTTCGTATCGATCTGCTGGCGCATCTTCATGTAGCTGTCGCGCACCTCCGGATCCATCGCCTGCAGCACGCGTTCGTCCTTGGTCGGACGCCCCGCCACGAACGGCTCGTACACCGCGAGCGTGGATGTCATGGAGACATGATGCTGGACGAGGGAGCGAATCGTCGCCTGCCCCGCGTCACCCTTGGGATCGGACGCGCTGATCTGCGACATCAGATTGACCGGGCACACGTCCGCCTGCTTGCCCGTCGTGAAATCGGATGCGGTGAGCATGCCGTGCTCGAGATTATCGATGCCCAGCGCGACCGCTTCCTGGAAACTCACCGAGCACAGGTGCCCCGTGACTTTGACGCCGCGCTTGTGTGCTTCCTGAATCGCGGCGCCGAGCTCGGCGCGACGAATGTCCGTGTACGCCTTGATCCACGTCGCGCCCTCGGCCGCCCAGTACGCCACGAAGCGGCGCGCCGCTTCCGGGGAATTCACGATCGCCATCGCGCCGCCGCCCTGCTCGCCGGTGATATAAGGCGCGGTGAGGTGGATCCGCGGTCCCGGAACGTACCCGTGATCGATGATGTCCTTGAGATTGATCTCGGCGTACGGCGCGCGGCTGCCCGTGGTGCGAATCGTGGTCACGCCCGAGCCCAGATACAGCCGCGGCCCGGTATACGACATCTGCACCGCGCGCCCGCCCGCCGCCGTGTAGAACAGATGATCGTGCATCCCGACGAGGCCCGGAATCACCGTCGAGCCGCTCAAGTCCAGCGTCTTCGCGCCGTCGGGAATGAGCACCGCCGGCGACGGCCCCACGGACACGATCCGGCCGGCGCGCAGCACGATGGTCTGGTCCGCCTTGGGCGCGGCGCCTGTTCCATCCACGAGCAACACGTGCGTCAGCGCGACCAGCGCTGTATCCACGGTGATGTACTCGCGGACCTGCGCCGTGAACGAGTCGGGACGCTGCGCGGTCAGAGCGAGCAGGAGTGTGAGCGCGTACATGAAGGCTCCTCGCTAATTCACGGTGAAGTGCATCATCATCCCGGCCGAGAGATGCTCCGCGATGTGACAGTGCAGCATCCACTGCCCGGGGTTGGCGGTGTCGAGCAGAATATCCACCACACTTCCTGCGGGCACCAGCACGGTGTCTTTCCACGCCAAGTCGGTATTTGGAACGCCATTCACCGCCAGCACGAGAAAGCGCTGGCCGTGCAGATGGATCGGATGCTGCATGCCGTGAAAGGCGCGGCGCTCGTTGACGAGGCGCAGCTTCACCGGCTCGCCGCGCCGAAAGCTCCAGTCGATGTCCATGTTCTGCCGGCCACTCTCCGGATCCTTCAGAACCCAGCGCACCTGCCGGCCCGTCGATGCCCAGTTCATCATCGGCATCGTCCCGCCCCATTCGACGGGCGCGAAGTAGATCGAGTCGAGCTGCATCAATCGCTCGGTGACGTACGGCAGTCCCTGCGTCGCTAACGTCAGCACCAGCGTCTTGTCCGGCGCCTTGTCGAGAAAGCGGCGGTAGGATGCAAGGGCGGGCGAGGGCGGTCGAGGGCGGTCAAGGGCGGGGGGCGCCCGTTGCGGAGCGACGGTCACGAGTCCGAGGGTGTCGGTCTCTTGAAAGAAGCGGCCAAAGAGATGATCCAAGCCACGCACCCGATTTACGAGCGCGACGGTCCCCGGCCGCTCGAATCGGACATGGACGACATA
The DNA here is from genome assembly GCA_035637435.1 of Gemmatimonadales bacterium. Taxonomy (GTDB): domain Bacteria; phylum Gemmatimonadota; class Gemmatimonadetes; order Gemmatimonadales; family GWC2-71-9; genus 20CM-2-65-7. The sequence continues at coordinate 15,136 of DASPXD010000113.1, read as the reverse complement.
GCGCTCGGCGGGACCGATCACGACGTTATCGACCCACGTTTCCCGCTCGAACGGGCCTGCATCTGCGGCGATGAGCTTCATGCGCACGCCGGGAAACGACAGGTTCAACGTGCGGGTGTTCGAGGCGTTGGTCAGATAGAAGCGCACCACTTCCCCGCGACGCACCGACAGCCGATAGCCTGGCTCACCGTTCACGAGAAACACATTTCCAAACCGGCCCATCAGGGCGTGCGTCGGTGATTCCAGCCCGAACGGAATGAGGCTTCCATCGCCGACCAGCAGATCCTGCAGCATCAGGATCTGTTCTTGATTGGCGGCGATCTTCGCGCCCGGCTGCCGCACGAGAATGTTGCCGTACAAGCCGAGCGCTTGTTGGATGTCTTCGCGAATGTGCGGATGGTACCAGAAAATTCCTGCATCCGGGAACTTCAGTTTGTATGTGAACGCGTCCCTTACCCCTTCGACTCCGTCGAACGCGTTCTCGAGCCGTATGCCATGCCAATGAATGCTCGTCGAGTCTGAAAGGTGATTCGTGAACCGTACCATGATCTCGGACCCACGCGAGACTTCGATCAGTGGGCCCGGATACTGTCCGTTGTAGCCGTACATCGTGTAGGTCTGTCCATTGATCGTGCGGCGGACGAGCTCGGCATCGAGATCGACGATGTCGCCGTCCTGTAGACGCAGCACCTCGTTCGACTCGGCGTGGGGAAGAGGCATATCCGTCGCGGGAAGAAACGGAGTCACCGCAGGTCGCAGCGCCATCTCCGACGGCAGCATCGTCACCCCGGGAGGCGCCGGCACCATTGGCCAGCCGGAGCTCTCGTGCTCACCATGACCCATCGCGTCGGCGGAGCGCGCGGCTCCCAGCGAGAATTCGAGCAAATCGGGCGGAAACAACCGCGTGCTCGGCGATTGCCCGCGCAGGATCACGCGGCCCTGCGGCTCGCGTACGCGCGCGCTCCGCTCGGCGGTAATCAGGAAGTTGAACTTCTCGAGCGCGATTGGCCGGAGCGTCGTCCTGCCGTTCTTCACCGTACCGAGCTTGATGAGCGTATCCATCTGCGGCGTCGCGGCCCAGGCGACGTAGACGACGTCCGTGCGTGGTGCGTCGTGCGTCGTGCGTGGGAGCCCGCTCAGGAAGACAATCGGTAGAAATCGGCTGCGTCCGTCCGGTGTGATGGAGACGGTAAACGGGCCGGGGGGAATGGACAGCTCGACGCGTCCGCTCGCGCCTTTGACTCCCGGCGCGGCGACGAGCTCGATGCAGTACAGATCGTGGCTCGGACCGAGCGGGGTCTGCGGATCGCAGGGCCGGGGGGACGGAGGACTCGCCTGCCCGTCGCAGATCCCCGCGGCGATGGCGAGGAGGGCGACTCCTCGCAGCACGTTTAGTGCTTCGACCGCTTCAGCCAGCCTGGCAGTGCGCGAGCGCTTTGGGCCCGGGCGCCTGGAGCTGGGGCGCTCGCGGGGGGAACGGCCGTAACGTCGAACGTATACGCTCCCGTCTGTCCCGCCGTGCTCGCGCCAAACACGATGTCGTACGGTGCGCTGACCGTGATCGAATCGGCGAGAAAGGCATTGGTATTGCCGGCAGCGCTGTCGTCGTTCGACGCGACCAGCGCGCGGGTGTAGCCGGTACCGCTGGTACCGGTGACCCGGTACAGCGCGACTTTGGGATCGATGGCCGCAGACCGCTCCGCGATAGCCACCGTCGTGCCGGCCATGAGAATGATCCGCGCGACATCGAAGCGGCTGGCGGTGAGCGAGGTGTCGGCGCAATCAGCGGCCGTGAGGGAGTCGGCGACCGATACTCCGCTAGCGACCCAAACCTCCCGGCATCCGTTCATGGCGGCCGGCCGGTTTACGACCTTCAGCTGGTACGCACCGAGCGCTCCCTGATTGTACGAGTTGGCGCCGATGAGATACACGTCGCCCGGGAGAATGATGTCGAGCTGCGAATTCTGTATCTGGGTCAGGACGACGTCGTCATCGAATCCCACATAGGGGCCGTCGGCACGAAACAGGTCTATCCACGTATCGAACGCGGTGGATTGCATGGTGATCCGGATGCTTTGCTGGCCCGTCGGCAGGCCGAGCGCGTAAAAGTCGTAGAAGAACCCCTGCCCCTGATAATTGCAGTCGACGGACGAAAGTACGCCGTTGACGGTCTCGTCGACGTTGACGCCTCTGGCATACGCGCACGGCGCCAGCAGCAGCGCGCTGAACACCACGGGCGACGATACGCCGGGCACACTGGCATGGATCGAGATTTCCTGCGCGGTGGGTCCGGCCGTCACCGCCGTCGTGACCTGACCGTTGGCGTCCGAGATCGACGTTTGCGGGCTGAACGTCGCGGCGCCGACCGGCGTGACGGTCCACAATACATGGACGTTCTGAATCGGCTGTCCGTCGGAGCCGAGCGTCACGAAGCTGAGCGGGTACTGGAACGCCCCACTGGTGGGCGCCAACTGGCTATCACCCGCGAAGCCGGTGACCGAGGCCGCGCGCACGTTGGGCCCCGTCGAATCCCCGCAAGCCACTACCGCCACGATCAGACATACCAGAGCGAGCGCTTTCACGAGAGCCTCCTCTTACTTTGGTACGACGCGGTACAGTACCTCGCCGTCTCGAATCATCCCGAATTGCTCGCGCGCCACCCGCTCTTGTACCGCAGGATTCGTCTCGAGGTCGTTGGCGAGCTTGGCGAGCGAGTCCAGCTCGACGCGCAGCGCCGCGACTTTGGTCCGTTCGTCCACGAGCTGCCGCCGGATGGTGATCCAGTCGGCACTGCTGTACTCCCCGCCCCACGCCGCGAGCGCGAGCAGTCCCACGCCACCGGCAATGCCGGCCATGCGAATGCGCGTCACAAGCCGTACAGATGGCGGCCGGGATAGTGCGCCACGTCGCCGAGCTCCTCGGCGATGCGCAGCAGCTGATTGTACTTGGCCACGCGCTCACTGCGCGACGCGCTGCCCGTCTTGATCTGCCCCACGCCGGTTGCCACGGCCAGGTCGGCGATGAACGTGTCCTCGGTCTCACCGGAGCGGTGCGAGATCACCGACCCGTAGCCGTTGCCGCGCGCCAGCTCGATGCATTGCAGCGTCTCGGTGAGCGTGCCGATCTGGTTGACCTTGATCAAGATGGCGTTCGCCACGCTTTCTTCGATGCCGCGCGCCAGCCGCTCGACGTTGGTACAGAAGAGATCATCGCCCACAAGTTGCACCCGCTCCTGCAACGCCGCTGTGAGCTTTGCCCATCCCGACCAGTCGTCTTCCGCCAGGCCGTCTTCGATGGACACGATGGGATAGCGATCGATCCAGCCCTTATACAGCGCAATCATCTCTTCGGCACTCTTCTGCCCCCCCTTGCTCTTCTTGAACGTGTACGTGCCGTCGGCATACAGCTCTGAGGCCGCCACATCGAGCGCGATGGCGATGTCCTTGCCTGCCTCGAAACCGGCCGCCTCGATCGCCGCCATGATCGCCTCGAGCGCCGCCTCGTCGTTCGGTAGATCGGGCGCAAACCCGCCCTCGTCCCCCACCGCCGTGGAGAGGCCCCGTTTGGCCAGCACTTTCTTCAGGGCGTGAAACACCTCCACGCCCATCCGCAGCCCTTCCGGGAACGTCTCGGCGCCGATCGGGACGACCATGAACTCCTGTGAGTCCACGGTGTTCGCCGCGTGCGCCCCGCCATTCAGGATGTTCATCATCGGGACCGGCAGCACGTGCGCGACGGGACCGCCCAGATAGCGGTACAGCGGCAGGCCGGCATCCTGTGCCGCCGCCCGCGCGATGGCGAGCGAGACGGAGAGGATCGCGTTGGCGCCGAGGTGGCCCTTGTTGGGCGTGCCGTCGAGATCGAGCATCGCATAATCCACCACGATCTGGTCTTCGGCGGACAGCCCCTCGATGCGTGGGCCGATCACCTCGTTCACATTTTTGACCGCTTCGAGCACTCCCTTGCCGCCAAAGCGTTTGGGGTCGCCGTCGCGCAGCTCGACGGCTTCGTGCTCTCCGGTGGAGGCGCCGCTCGGCACCGCCGCCGTGCCGGCCGCGCCGCTCGCCAGGGTGACATCCGTTTCGACTGTGGGATTGCCGCGACTATCGAGGATTTCGCGCGCGTGTACCGAGATGACCGTGCTCATGTGTGGTCCAACCCTACCGCACCTTGGACTGCAGGGCAACCATCGCGGCCCGGACTTCCTCGCGCAGCCGCTCCCGGTCGTCGGGCGAGAGTCCCGTCGTCGGGATGGGCGGTCCTACGAGCAGGCGGATGGGCCGGGGCCGCAGCCGCCATGCACCCTTGGGGAGGATTTCGAATGTGTGATGCACGTAGACGGGCACGATGGGCACCTGTGCGGCAATCGCGAGCCCAAAGGGGGCGTTCTTGAACGGCAGCAGGTCGCCGGTGCGGCTGCGCGTGCCCTCTGGAAAGACGACGACCGAGGTGCCGCCCCGAATCCTGCGCGCCGCCTCATCATACGCGGCAAACGCGCTTTTGCGTGCCGAGCGATCGATGGGGACGTGTCCGACCGCGAGCATCGCACGGCCCAGGAGGGGAATCCGAAACAGCTCCCGCTTCGCGACGAAGCGGACGGAGCCGGGAAGCGTGGCGAACAGCGCCCAGATGTCGAACATCGAGGAGTGGTTCGAGGCGTACATGACGGGCTGGTCGCGCGGGATGTTCTCCAATCCTTCGGCTACGACCGGCGTTCCCGCGGCACGGAGGATATCGCGTGACCAATCGTTGCTCGCCCAATCGTACACGCCACCGGGCCGGCTGCGCACGTGAAACAGCGCGGCCCCGATGGCTCCGATTGCATGAACGATGGCTGACGCGACGAGAACGACGTAGTACCAGAGGGTGCGGACACTCACGCGAAGTGATCGAATCCTGCAGGCAAGGGCACCGGTTTGCTGCGGTCGATGAGCCGCGCGCCGCTGCGGCGGCCGCCGGTGCCGCGCAGGCAGGAGCCGATGCGGCTCAATTGAATGCCGGTTTCCGAGCGGAACGCCGACGCGCTGGCATCACCGAATGTCGGCGGCATCGTCGTGAGCAGCTCGAATTCCTCTCCGCTCGCGACGGCGGCCATCGCTTCCACGCTCTCCCAGCAGGGAATCTGCTCGAGGTTGATCTCGATGCCCACTCCGGAAGCCGCCGAGAGATGCCGCGCGTCGGCGGCGAGACCGTCGGAGATGTCGATCATGGCGGTCGCGCCGTGCTCCGCAAGCCAGCGGCCGGCCTGGATGCGCGGCTCGGGGCGGGCATAGCGGTTACGCAATGCAGTCGCCATGCCCTTCCCCTCGCGCAACTGTTCCAGGGCGAGCCCCGCGCCGCCGAGGTAGCCGGTGACCCAGAGCGCATCCCCTTCGCGCGCGCCGGAACGCTGCACGGGCCGTTCGACCGTGCCGAGGACGCACACGTCGACGACGTACTTGTCGGACCGCGTCAAATCTCCGCCCAGGACTTTCGCCTCGAGATTGTGCGCCACCGTGGCCACGCCCGCCATGATTTCGGCGGCAGGATCGTTTCCCTTCTTCCCGTCCGTCGCCGGAACTCCCAACGAGACCAGCAGGCCGAACGGTGTGGCGCCATCGGCGGCGAGATCGGACATCGCGGCCGCCGCGGCGCGGAAGCCGATCTCCTTGAAGTCGAGCCAATCGGTGCGGAAGTGAACGTTCTCGACCGAGCTGTCCAGGCTCACGGCCAGCGTCGTCGTTCCGAGGGGAACGAGGGCGCAGTCGTCGCCGATCTCCTCGGCATCGCCCGTGATCTCCGCGATCCGCTCGATGATGCCGCGGATGCGATCGAACTCTTTACCGGGGCCGAGATTCATCGGACGCGCATCAGGCCGCTGTCCGTGGCGGCCCACAAGAAGTCGCGATCCGCGGCGAGATCGCGCACCGGCGCGGGGACTTCGAACGGCACGGTGTGGACGTGGATGAGCGAGCCGGCAATGTCGGCCTGCGCGAGGCCGCGCGTGCCGCCGATCCAGAGATCGCCGTTGTAACCAGCCAACGCCGTCGGGATGCCGAGCGCCAGAGGAAGTGGCATGGCACTCCACGCCCGCGTGGCGGGATCACGCCAGAGAAGACTTCTCTCCGTCGCCATGACGAGGGTATCCTGAAGACGCCCCAGCGCGTAAATGGTGACGCGCAAGCTGGGGCGGTCTGCGAGCTCCGCGGGCGTGGTCAAGGCATTCGCCCCCGGCAGGACCTGGCCCAGCCCGGCGCTCGTTCCCACCCAAAGCGTGTCGCCGACCGCGAGCAGGCTCGTGATCGGCAGACCGCTGGGGGGCCCGAAGTCGTGCACGTTTTCATCGGCAGTAATAAAGGAGAGGCCACGCGTCGTCCCCACCCACACGCCCCCCCCGTGCGCAGCGGCCGCCAGACACGTGGCGTCCGGAAGATCCCAGAGGCGCGCGCGGAATGTGGACGGATCGATGCGCAGCACCCCCTGTTCAGTCGCAAGCCAGAGCTGATTGCCTGCATTGATCAGGCGACGTGAATCGAGGAAGGAGAACCCGAGGGCGGCACCAGCACCCTCCGAGCTCCGTGTCGCCGACAGATCACTCGCCACCCACGTCAGACCGTGACGCTCGGCGCCTGGGCGTGTGTTGGCCGCCGCCCAGATTCCGTCCGGCGCAGCTGCGACGGCGCCCACCCCAGGTGCAAGCAGTCCGTAGGTCAGCACTTCCCATTCTCCCGTTTGCTTATCTACACGCACCAGCCCCAAGCCGTTCGTCCCGAAGTAAATCTCGGGCCGGTCCGGGGTGGCGGCCGCAGCGGTGAACTGATGGGTCCGCAACCGCTTATCGGTGAGGATCGCCGCCCGCATCGCGTCGGCCAACGGCGCGGCGGCCAGTGCTTTCTCTACCGTCAGTGGTGCGTCAACCGGAGCCGAAGGCGGCGGGCCGGGCGTCCAGATGCGTCCATCGACGTCGTAACGCACGTAACCGAGCAGCGTTCCGAGGTCGAGCCAGACCGCAGTCCCCGACGGGTCGGCAATTGCACGCCGGACCCTGCCCGCCGGGTACCCGTCGAGCGAGGTCACCGGCGGCCGGAAACCGCGCGACAGGCGGTCGTAGATCAGCAGGCCATGCGTGGTCGCCGCAAAGACGAGCCACGGCGTCGCAGCGACGGCTTCGATTTCCGAGAAATCTGAGATCAGAACGCGGTTGTCCGGACTCAAAATGACGGCCGCACGGCCTGACGGCCGACCGGCCCCAGTCGCGCAGCCGATCAGCATCGACGCGACTGTTGCGGCGCTACAACAAATCCGGAGCTTCAAGTTCCGCCAGAACGGGAGGCCGATGGGGCTTCACGTCCTTCCAGGCGCGCCACACATCCGGCAGCGCAGCGAGGACGTCGGCGGGTCTCAGGCTGCGCGCGGTCCACTGCCGCGCGCCCTGCTCCGCCGCGCGCCCGAGCGCGTGCGCGCCGAGGGCAGCGGCCTCCGCGGGCGCGGTGCCGCGGGCGAGAAACGCGCCGATGAACCCGGCGAGCATGTCTCCACTGCCGCCCGTCGCGAGACCCGGATTACCGCTGGCGACGACATGCTCCGGCCCGCGCAGATCGGCGATGACGGTCGGAACGCCCTTGAGCAGCATCGTGCATTTGAGCTTCGCCGCTGCGCGCGCCGCGGCCGACCAGCGGTCGTTCGCGGCTTCGTCGGCCAGTGCGTCCCCGGCAAGCGCGCGGAATTCTCCCAGGTGCGGCGTGCACACGACGGGCCGATTGGCCGGACCGTTGAAGTAGTGGAGCGCATCGGCGTCGATCACCGTGGGCACCGGGCGGCGGGCCAGGACCTCGGCAACAAATTGCTGGCGCACGTCCACACGACCGAGCCCCGGACCGATCACGACCGCGTCGGCCCACTCGAGCACCTCGGCGACCGCGGGCTCGAGGTTGTCACCGAGTGACGATTCAACGGTCAGTACGTCCGGCAAACTGGCCTGGGCGGCGACGATGGTTTCGCGCGTGGCCACGAGCTTGACGACGCCGGCTCCGGCCGCCAGGGCGGCACGGGCTGCATGGAGTGCAGCGCCGGTGAGACCATCCGAGCCGCCGATCACACAGACGCGGCCTCGATCGCCCTTGTGCATCTGCGGTGCGAGGCGCGGCAGGCGCTCGGCCGCCCACACATCGGTCACGAGCAACGGCCACGCGCGATCGCCCGGCGGGAAACCGATGTCCACGACGACCACCTTGCCGCACCATTCGCGCGCGAGCAGATGGCCACGCCGGGGACCGCCGAACGTCACGGTGATGCGGGCGTGTACCGGCCCGTGCGCTTCCCCGCTCGTCAGATCGAGTCCGGTCGGCCCATCCACGGCCAGGATCGGCGCGCCGTACGCCGCAACCCGCTCGGCCAGCGCGAGCGCGTCACCCTTCGCCGGTCCCGCGGCGCCGGTGCCCAGCAGCGCATCGACGGCGACAGCGGTCTGCGGCCACGCTTCTTCGCGACCCAATTCCCGCACGCCGTCGAGCCGCGCCAGCGCGCGGTTGTCGATGGCGTCATCGGTCTTGGGATCGACGGCCGTGACCCAGACGGGGATGCCGCCGGCGTGCAAGGCGCGCGCGATCACCCAGCCGTCGCCGCCGTTGTTGCCCGCTCCCGCCGCGACCAGCACTCCACCGGTGATCGCCGCCGGGATCTCCGCGACCAGCACCTGCACGACGGCACGTCCCGCTGTCTCCATCAGCACGCGGCTCGGCACGCGATACTGCGTGCGCGCGGCCGAATCCCACGCCGCGGCTTCGCTCGCCGAGAGAACCGGAATCGGATTCACGGAATCAGCACCCCCGCGTACCCTACCACGCGCGCGTTGTCACCGGAAACCCAACCTGAGTGGCGGTAGTCTACAACCTCCCCCTGCTTCGCGCCCAGGGCTCGCGCCGCCGCGATCACGACGGCCGCCGGTCCGCGGCCGCACATGGAGATCCGCTCGCGTTTGCAGCGGGCCAGCAGTTCCGCGCCGTCGAGTGCCGTCACAGCCTCGAGGGCACGCGCGTCCTTCTCCTCCGACACACGCGCCGGCTCGTAGTGATTGAGATCGCTCGACGCGAGCAGCAGGACGGGCTCGCCGGTCGCTCCGACGAGACTCGCGAGCGCGTCTCCGAGCAGACTCGCCGGTTCCCATGCGTCCCATGCGATCACCAGCGGCACGATGCGCACGTCCGATCGCAGTATCTGGAGAAACGGCAGCTCGACCTCGACTGCGTGCTCGGCGCGATGGGCGTCGTGATCGACGTCGACCAAACCCTTGGAAATCTCGAGCAGCGCTTGCGCAGCGCCCGCATCCACCGGGACGTCGCCGAGGGGCGTCCGGAACGCACCCGCTTCCCACAACGACACGCCGCTCTTGGCGTCCGAGATGCCCGTATGGTTGGGAGCGAGAATGACGACGAGGCCGGGAACGGTGACGCGGGCAAGAACGGCGGCCGCGGTTGGTCCGGAATAGATGTAGCCGGCGTGGGGGGCGATAACACCGATGGCCGGACGGCCTGACGGCCCGACGGCCCGACGGGCATCTGCAAGGAGTGTAGCGACTGTCGCCCGCAATTCAGCGGGATCGTTCGGATAGAACCGTCCGCTGACGGCGGGCGGGCGGACGTTCACCCCGAAGAGGAGACTCCGGGCCAGCGATAGCCGGCCCCGGCCTTGAAGACCTCCGCGAACTCGTACACCCGCTCGAAGTCCTCCAGACGATCGGTGGGTTGCTGCGCCAGCAGTCCGACGTCGATCAGGATGAAGACGATTTGCCCGAAGTCTTCCGTGGTGTGAATGCCCCAGTGCGTCAGCACCGCCGATGCCAGCATTCCGAACTGCTCCAGCGCGAAATCGCGGCAGGCCCACGCCAGCTCGACGCCACTCAGATGGCGGCGCGCGGGGAGGCGGGTCTGCGCGAACTCCAGCGCCGCGAGCACGAACACGTAGGCGCGCTCGTTGTATTTCCCGTCGCGGCGGCGGATCTCGGCGAGGGCCGCTTCGAGAGTCGCGACGTCGCTCATCGCCGGGCTTCGCCTGGAGGCGGTGGAGCTGCCGGCGAGGCCGGCGGTGTGGGAGGTGTCGTCACCACACGAATCCCGCCGGAACGGCGTTCCGAAGGCGGCACGTCCAACAGTGCCAAGTCGAGCACGTCGTCAATCGTTTCCACGAGCTTGATATCAAGCAACTTCTGCACCTCTTCAGGCAAGTCAATAAGGTCATTCTTGTTGCGTTCGGGAACGAGTACCGAGGTGACGCCCGCGCGTGCCGCCGCGGTCAGCTTCTCTTTGAGCCCGCCAATCGGCAGCACGCGGCCGCGCAAGGTCAGCTCACCCGTCATCGCGACGTCGTGGCGCGCCGGCCGCCGGCACAGCAGCGACGCCAGCGCCGCCGCGATCGTGATGCCCGCCGAAGGCCCGTCCTTGGGGACGCCGCCCGCCGGCACGTGCAGGTGCACGTCCGACTGCGTGAACACATCGAGCGGGATGCCAAGCGCACTGGCGCGGGCGCGCAGCAGGCTCCAGGCGGCCTGCGCCGATTCCTTCATCACGTCGCCGAGCTGGCCGGTCAAGGTGATCTGACCCTTGCCGGGCATCCGGATCGCTTCGATGAACATGATGTCGCCGCCGACGGGCGTCCACGCGAGGCCGGTGGCCACGCCGATCTCCGGCGCTCGACCCGCGACCTCGCTCTGCACTTTGGGCTGACCGGCGTACTTCTCCAGATTCTTCGACGAGATCCTCACGTTCGTCGACTTCCCTTCGACCACCTCGAGCGCGGCTTTTCGCAGGATCCCCTGGATTTCCCGCTCCAGCTGGCGGACGCCGGCTTCGCGCGTGTACTCGGCGATCAGCCGGTCGAGGGCGCCATCGGCGACGTGGGCGCGTTCGGCCTCTTTGCCCTTCCCCAACCCCGTCTCTTTCAGCTGCCGCGGCATGAGGTAGCGTTTGGCGATCTGGAGCTTTTCCGAGGGCGTGTACCCCACGAGCGCCAGCTGCTCCATGCGGTCGAGCAGCGGATCGGGGATCGGCACCGTGCTGTTCGCGGTCGCGATGAACATCACGCCCGACAGGTCGAACGGCACCTCGAGGTAGTGGTCCACGAACGTCGAGTTCTGGGCGGGATCGAGCACCTCGAGCAGCGCGGCCGTCGGGTCGCCACGCACGTCGGCGCCCATCTTGTCCACCTCGTCGAGCATCAGGACGGGCGTGCGCGTCTCGCAGCGCTGCAGCGCGTGGATGATGCGGCCGGGGATCGCGCCGACGTAGGTGCGGCGGTGGCCGCGCACCTCCGCCTCGTCGCGCACGCCGCCGAGCGAGACGCGCGTGAACTTGCGGCCCAGCGCTTCCGCGATGCTCTGGCCGAGCGACGTCTTGCCGACGCCCGGCGGTCCGACGAAGCAGAGGATCGAGCCCTTCGCGTCGGGATTGAGCGTCCGGACGGCGAGATACTCGAGGATGCGCTCCTTGATCGTCTTGAGATCGTAGTGATCGCGGTCGAGGATTTCGCGCGCCGTCTTGAGGTCGAGCCGGTCCTGCGTCACGCGGCTCCACGGCAGCGCGGCGAACACGTCGAGATAGGTGCGCGCGACCTGATACTCGGCCGATTGCGGCGACATCTGGCGCAGCCGCTTCAGCTCGCGGTCGGCGACTTTCTTGGCTTCGGCCGACAGCTGCGCCTCGTCCAGGCGCTGGCCCAGCTCCTCAAGCTCGTCGTCGCCCTCGCCCTCGCCCAGCTCCTGGCGAATGACCTGAAGCTGCTCGCGCAGCACGTACTCGCGCTGATTCTGGTCGAGCCGTGTCTTTACTTTTTCCTGGATCTGCGTCCCGACCTCGAGCACCTGGAGCTCTTGCACCAGGAAGTCCGCCAGCCGCTCGAGCCTGTGGGTCACGTCGTCGACGGCGAGCAGCTCCGCTTTCGCGGGAAGGGCGAGGTCCAGATTGGCCGCGATGAAGTCGGCCAGCTTCCCGGCCTCCGTGATGCCGGCGAGCACTTCGTGCAGCTCGGCGCCGAGGTAGGGGGCGATGTCGATGACGCGGGAGAACTGGGCGATGACGGTGCGCTTCAACGCTTCGGTGCGCGCGTCCTCGAGCAGGTTCTCGACCAGCGGCTCGGAGCCCGCCATCAGCCACTTCTCGCCCTGGGCGATGTCCTTCAACCGGGCGCGCTCGAGCCCCTGCACCATCACGCGCACCGAGCCGTCGCCCAGCTTCAGCATCCGCACGATCGTGCCGAGCGTGCCGACGTCGTAGAGCTGATGCGGCAGCGTGTTCATCACGGCGCCCTCGGGCGGTTCCATCCCGCCCATCGATTTCACGACGCCAAGCAACACGCGCTTCTCGCCCTGGATGATCTCGTCGATCAGCTGAACGGCTTTGGGATCTGTGAGGGCCAACGGCAGGACAACGTGGGGATAGACGACGAGCTGGCCCAGGGGAAGGACCGGCAGTCGTTCCATTAGGTCACTCGCACCGACTGCGCGCCCGACGAGCGCGGCGGTTGCTTGGCGAGCCGGATCTCGAGAAAGCCCTGCTCATAGGTGGCGCGAGTCGACGCGGGATCGACGATGACGGGCAGACGGAAGCGGCGCTCGAACGGCCCGATCTGGACTTCCATCGAGTGGTAATGCCGCTTGCCCTGCTGCCGCATCGCGGTACGCTCACCCGAGATCTTGAGGATCCCTTCATCCAGCTCGACGCTGAAGTCCTCGGCGCGCATGCCCGCGATGTCCATGTGGACGATCAGCTCCTCGTCCGTTTCGAAGACGTCGGTGCGCGGCTTCCATTTCGGCGAGGCAACGAAGCCGACCGGGCGGCCGTGGGCGACTTCATTGAAGTAGACGTCCAACTCGTCGGCGAGATGAACCGTCAGAGAACCCGACCCGCGGGAGGGACGATTGGGAAGACCGCTATCAGCCATGCGCAACTTAAGATAACGCCCGGCGGGACGGCGCGCGGGGCCTCAAATCACCGATTTCGGCCTATTGGGGGCTCCATGGCGGCGCATAGGCGGGCGGGGCGACGCCGTCTCCAGTGGGCTTGTGAATCGACAGGTCATCGAACAACAGCGACGGGACGACGTACGTGGCCGTTTGGCCCACGACGCCGAGGCGGAACGAGCGCGGCATCATGCGCAGCAGCCCCAGCATCCCGCCCATGGGACCGCCCCGCTCGGGCAACGTTGCGACGGTCCGGGACCGGGATGCGGCCACGATTTCCTTGAAGGACCCGGAGCTGATCCCCGAGAGCGTAGCACCGCGGATCGGCTCCTCACGGCCGTCGGCGTATACCTTGACGGCATCGGCGAGCGGGATGGCCGCTCCTCCTTCGGCTGACCGCATAGCGGCCATGATCGCCCTGAGGCCCCGCCCCGTGGACCCACCGCCGAGCCGCCGGACAACGATGGTGAAGCCGCTGCCGTGCTCCCTGGCGAGCGCCAGTGCTCTTTGCCGCAACTGCGCATCGCCCAGACCGCTATCGGTCGCGACAAACAGGTTGGTGACCGCGGCTTCCGAGCCGCGGCGACTGCCGGTGCTGCGCGAAATCCCTTCCACCGGAGTGCGCGTCGTCAGCAACGTGCGCAAGACGCCGTGGTCCACGAGCCTCGTCTCGCGTGTCCGCACGCCCTCGTCATCGATCAACGACCCGCCAATACGCTTCCCCTCGTAGGTGCTCATGGCAGGATCCTCGACCACACTGAACTGCCGCGGCAATACCCTCGCACCGAGCTGGTCCAGCATCCCGTTTCTCATACCGGCGAAGCCGTCGAACATCGGATTGTCCGACACCGGCATGCGGTTTGCCGCGAGCTGGGATCCGAACAAGGAAGCGAACACCTCCGCCGCGGCAGTCCCTTCGAACAGGACCGGCCCGTTGTAGGTCTCCGACGGAGCCGTCGCGCGCAATCGCGTCACCTGCGTGGCGAAATCCTGAACGCGCTCGGTCAGGGCGTCACGCGTGGGGAGACCATCCGGCGACGCCGCATACAGCGTCAGTCCGTCTTCCAGCGGCATCCCATCGGTGGTCTGCGTCGCCGCAATGACGCGCACCGATCCCCACGGCACCGTGCGCGTGAACGAGGTCCCTTCACTGTTCACATACCAGGAATGGGCGACGCCGCCGGACCACGCCACACTGGACTGATGGATTTCGGGTGCATCGCGGAAGACCGCGGAGGTCCCGCGGACCAGCTCCTCGACCGCGGCCCGATCCAGACGCGGCACGGATATGTCATCGGCGAGACTCACCGGCTCTTCGCGGCTGAAGTCGGGCAGCTCATTCCGCCGGGTGCGGTTCGCGAGCGTGGTGCGTTTCTGCGCCAACTGTGCGACGGCCACCTTGTACGCACCATCGGTCGCCAGCCAGAGCTGGCGCCGCAGCGCCCCGTAGTCGTCGTCAAGCGGGAGCTCACCTGTGTCGTCGCCGAAATCGCCGATGATCCCGGCCAGATTCCGCGGCATGCCGAGGAAGTTGGTATTGTCGAAGGCGTAATCGCCGACGCGCAACTCGACCGAGAGACGGCGACTCCGGCCGGAGTCGCTATTGATGAGACTGCCGCGCGTGCTGGCGGCATCGAGATGCGTGACCTCGTCGATGCGATATGACAGGAAATAGGGCTTGGGCATCGTATCGAGCCGCAACTCGGTCATCGAGCGCAGCAGCTCGTCGCGCAGGGCACGCAGTACGACGTCACCCGTGTCGGGAGGCCCAGTCGTTGGGGGCGGCGGCAGGATGGGCGGCCGCTCCGAGGACTTCGGTTTCTTCTGAACTTCAATTTGCGAAATCAGCACCGCCGGCGATACGGCGGAGACCGGTACCAGACCCGATTCGGCGCCACACATGCCGTTGAACACGGACACCTGATCGTCACCGGCGGTTACCTGACTGAATACGGTGAGCGGCGTGCCGATTAAATCGACGCCCCGCACCAGCTCCTCGCGACCATCGGGGAACACGCGATACACCATTACCGGCAGGACTTCGAAAGCGTTCGGAATGCCCCGCTGCGTGATCGTGAAGCCGCCTTCGATATCGTCGAAGAACAATCCGAAGGGCTTCCGTTGCCGCCGGATTTGTTGGATCAGCTGCTGCTTGAGCTGTCCGCGGGTCTTGGGAGCGGCAACCTGCACGATCAAGTTCGACTG
>DASPXD010000112.1:0-2150 GCA_035637435.1 Gemmatimonadales bacterium | reverse complement strand
GTCGGCCACGCGCAACGTGAGCCCCCAGAACTCGGGATCGGTCGCCGGTACGTTGTTCCAATCGTCCGGGCTGTGGGAGTCGTCGCAGGCGAAGTACGCGACGTAGTGTCCCGGCTTGAGCTGCAGCGTCTCGTGCACCATGCGATTCTTGGCCGCACCACCGGCCGGATCGGTGCTGGCGTACGTCATCGACCAGACGCGCTGGCGCGTGTCGGCGTTCATGATCCAGCCGTAATCGAGTTCGTCGTCGAGCGTCAGCTCGCCGATCGCGTAGACCTCGACCTTCGTCGGCCGGGTGATCTCGAAACCCTTGCGCGCCGAGCTGTTGCGATCCGGCACGACGGTCACGATCGCGGACGCCGTGAACGCGCCCTGCGCGGCCTTCAGCTCGTCATGGGAAGCGCTGCGGCCGGCGCCCGTGATGGCGATCCCGAACTGCCGGAACAGACCCGTTTCGACGTAGGGACCACCGTACTTCGCGCGGCGGCCGAGACGCACGATGTCGCGAAAGTCCTTGATGTCGCGGTTGAAAGGGGAGAAGGCTGACGGATAGGAGGCGTAGTGAGCTTCGTACGTCCCGGCGGGAAGCCGGATGGTGCCGTCGAAGTGCCGCAGGCCGTTGGATTCGCGGCGGGTTTCCGCCGATCGGAGATCCCATACCACCGCGCGCGTGCGGGCATCGAGTATCCACGCCGCGGCGGGCCACGTGGTCTGTTCGTCATCCTGCCAACGGCGCTCGTCGCGGTTGCGCAAGCGGTCGGGCCACGGCTCGGCGCCGACGGCCGACAGTTTGAGCTCCTGTGGCGCGCTCAGAATGAAAGCGCTGACACGGTATTCCTGAGGCGTGAGATCGTGGATATCGACAAGGGCCGGGGCCTGAGGCGTTTGGGACGGGGGCGCCTGTACGAGAGCCAACAAGATGGCGAGATGCATGGCTGTCCTAACGGGGCCTGGGGGAGTGTGGTTTCTAATTCGGCAATGTCACCGGATGCCCATCGGCGGTAAAGACGTTGATGACCCGGCCTTCACGCTCCTTGAACCCGTACAGCTTGCGACGTTGGCCGCTCTGCAGTGGAATCGGCCCCCGGATCTGCCACGCCGCAATCAGTGGGGCGCCATTCGGCAGCCGCCGAAAGTCGATCCAGCCGCCGATCAGCTGCACCGGCACCCACCCTTCGAGCCCGGTGTAGCCGTACTCGAGCCGGCGCAGCTCGGAGCTTGCCCGATCCAGCCATAAGACGCCGTTGATGTCCGGGAGCTTCCGTTTGCGCACCGGCTCGAACCGCAAGCCGATGAGCGTCGAATCGGAAGCGTGCTGCTCTACGCGGAAGCAATGGGTATCGAGAAAGGCATCGGAAAAGAAGACGGCCGCATCCGGGCTGTAGTACGTCGGGCCTGCCGGGCCCTCCTGCACGAAGCCGTTTTGGACCAGCGTGTCCGGCGACAGGCTGCTGAAGGGCCAGGCGCTGAAGCCGTTGCTCGTATCTGCGCGCTCGGCGGTCTGGCGGAGATCCGCGTCGAGTGAGCGCTCCAGCAGCGCCGAGCGAAACCGAAATAGCCGGCGCTCGACGGCCATTTCCGTGACGCGCAAGACGGTCTGCGCCTGCTCGAGCAACTGCGCGACGGGCTCGCCTTCACCGGGCCGGGTCCGACACCGCTTCTCGGCTTCGACGGTGATGGCTGCCAGCTCCATAACGACATCGGGCAACGCGGCGCGGTAGCGGCGCTCACCCGCCTCGAGCAGCATGGCGGGAGATTCAAAGCTCTTGAAACCGATGCGAAGGATGCGCACGCGATACGTACCGGGGAACGGCGCGAGCAGCACGAATTGTCCCGACGCATCCGACAGGGTGCGGGCGCGTTCGTGCCCCGCTGAGTCGAGGAGCAGCACCAGCGCGTACGCGATCGGTTGTGCGGTGGCTGCACCGACCAGGTCGCCGCGGATTGTTTGCGCGGGAAGAGGTGCAGCCGCCATGGCAAGGACACCGACCGCCAAACCGACTCTGCGTTGACTAACGAACGAGGAGCGCAATCGTCGAGCGACCGAGGGGCGTCCCCGCCGTATTGTCCACCACTTCCAGCCGTAAGAGGTAGGTACCGCGCTCCAGATAGCGCGGCTCCACGACGAGCGTTTCGATCTGACCGGTTTT
>DASPXD010000111.1:0-2628 GCA_035637435.1 Gemmatimonadales bacterium | reverse complement strand
TCTGGGCGAAGATGGGGCTGCTCGCCGCGAACCGCTTCGCGCGGATCAGCCTCGTCCAGGCCGTGCTCGTGGTGCTCATGGTCCTGGCGGCCACGGCGATGGCACGCGGGTACGGCGTGCCGGCGCGATGACGTAAATTGCTCATCATTCCTCGAAAGGGTTCCTTGTCCCATGTGCCGAAACATCAAGCGTCTGCGACATCCGGATCACGCACCGACCGACGCGGAGCTACACGACGCGGCGCTGCAGTTCGTGCGCAAGATCAGCGGCTTTCATGCTCCCTCAAAAGCCAATGAGGCCGCGTTCAACGCCGCGGTACACGACGTCGCCGCGGCGGGTCGCGCGCTGTTCCAGTCGCTGCACGTTCGTGGGCATGCCGATGCGACTGCCTAAACGCTGCGTGGCGCTCGCTCTGGGCGCGAGCCTGCTGGGGTGCCATCGGGCTTCCGCGCCCGCGTCCGCCGGCGCCGCTCCGTTCGGCAGCTCCAACCCGTTCGCGAGCGCCAGTCCGCTCCTGTACCAGGCTCCACCGTTCGACCGGATTCATGACGCCGACTACCAGCCGGCGGTCGAGGAGGGAATGCGCCGACAGCTGGCGGAGGTCGAAGGCATTGCGTCGGATACGGCGGCACCCAGCTTCGACAACACGATCGTCGCGCTGGAACGTTCGGGCGCCCTGCTCACGCGCGCGTTCAAGGTGTTCATCGCGATGACGCAGGCCAACACAGACGACACGCTGCAGCGGATCCAGACCGAGGAAGCGCCGCGGCTTGCCGCGCATCTCGACGCGATCCACCTGAACGACTCGCTGTTCCGCCGGGTCAGGAGCGTGTACGAGCGGCGCGCCGATCTCGGCCTCGACTCGGTGCAGTCATTCCTGGTCGAGCGCTACTACCGCGACTTCGTGCGCGCCGGCGCGCTGCTCGCCGAGCCGGACAAAGCGCGGCTGCGTGCCCTGAACCAGGAGGAATCGAAGCTCGCGACCGACTTTCAAAACCGGCTGCTGGCGGCCACGAAGGCGGGGGCGGTCGTCGTGGGCGACAAGAACGAGCTCGACGGTCTGAGCGACGCCGACATGGCGGCCGCGGCCGAAGCCGCGCGCCAGCGCAAGCTCGACGGCAAATGGGTGCTGCCGCTGCAGAACACCACCCAGCAGCCGGCGCAGGCGTCGCTCAAGAACCGAGCCGTGCGGCAGCGGCTGTTCATCGCGTCGACGACCCGCGCCGAGCGGGGCGACTCGAATGACACGCGGCAGATCGTCAAACGGCTGGCACAGCTCCGCGCCCAGCGCGCCCAGCTGCTCGGCTATCCGAGCCTCGCCGCTTACGTCCTCGACGACCAGATGGCCAAGACGCCGGACGCGGCGATCAAGCTGTTGAGCGACCTGGTGCCGGCGGCCACGGCCCAGGCCCGCCGCGAAGCGGAGAAGCTGCAGGCGATGATCAACAAGCAGCGCGGCGGGTTCAAGCTGGCTCCGTGGGACTGGCAGTACCTCGCCGAGCAGGTGCGCAAGGCGGAGTACGCGCTGGACGAGACGCAGCTCGAGCCCTACTTCGAGCTCGACCGCGTGCTGAAGGACGGTGTCTTCTTCGCCGCGAACCGGCTGTACGGCTTGACGTTCAAACAGCGGACGGATCTGCCCGCCTACCATCCCGACGTCCGGGTGTTCGAGGTATTCGATGCCGACGGGACGTCGCTCGCGCTCTGGTATTGCGATTACTTCAAGCGCGATAACAAGAGCGGCGGCGCGTGGGAAGACGCGTTCGTGGATGGCACCGGCTTGCTCGAGACCAGGCCCGTCGTTTTCAACGTCGCCAACTTCACGAAGCCCGCCCCCGGTCAGCCGGCCCTGCTGCGCTTCGACGACGTGAAGACGATGTTCCACGAGTTCGGCCACGCGCTGCACGCCATGCTCACGCGCGTCCAATACCCACGGCTCACCGGCACCAACGTGCCGACGGATTTCGTGGAGTTTCCCTCGCAGTTCAACGAGCACTGGGCGCTCGAGCCCACCGTGCTGGCGCACTACGCGAAGCACTATCAGACGGGCCAGCCGATGCCGCGGGCGCTCGTCGACAAGATCAAGCGGACCCGCACATTCGATCAGGGGTTCGCCACCACCGAATACGTCGCCGCCGCCTTGCTGGACATGGCGTGGCACACCCTCCCGGTGGGCCCGCAGCAGCCCGACGTCGACGCGTTCGAGGCGCAGGCGCTGAAGCAGTTCGCCGTGGACGTCCCCGAGGTGCCGCCGCGCTACCGCACCAGCTATTTCGCGCACATCTGGAACGGTGGGTACTACGCCGGTTACTACGCGTACCTGTGGAGCGAGGTGCTCGATGACGACGCATACGCCTGGTTCAAGGAGCACGGGGGCATGACGCGGGCCAACGGGGGGCGCTTCCGCGACATGATCCTCTCGCGTGGAGGGACGGGCGACATGGGTGCGCTCTACCGCGCCTTCCGGGGGCGTGACCCGGATGTGGCGCCGTTGCTCGAGGAGCGGGGACTGCAGGCGGATCAAAGATGATGACGGCCTGGGACGTGGCCGCACCAGCGGGGTCTGTTCCGGTCCCTCCATGTTCGTGGTTTAGGGACCGCGGGCACGGATCAGACGAAGCTGATGAG
>DASPXD010000110.1:0-1681 GCA_035637435.1 Gemmatimonadales bacterium | reverse complement strand
GCCGACGGCATCGTCGTCACGCCGTCGCACAATCCGCCCGACAACGGTGGCTTCAAGTACAACCCCCCCAACGGGGGACCGGCCGATAGCGGCGTCACCAGCTGGATTGAAGGCCGGGCGAATGAGTTGATGGAGCGCGGCCTCGAAGGCGTGAAACGCATCCCATACGAGAAAGCGCTGCGCGCCGCGACCACGCACCGGCACGACTATCTCAACGCATACGTCCGCGATTTGGGGAACGTGATCGATATGACGGCGATCCAGAGCGCGGGGCTTCGCCTGGGCGTCGACCCGCTCGGTGGGGCCGGCGTCGACTATTGGGCTCCCATCGCGGAGCGCTACCATCTCGATCTGACGGTCGTGAGCGACGTGGTGGATCAGACGTTCCGGTTCATGTCGGTGGATTGGGACGGCCGCATCCGGATGGACCCGTCGTCGTCCTATGCGATGCAGCGGCTGATCGGCCTGAGGGACTGCTTCGACATCGCGTTCGCCTGCGATACCGATCACGATCGGCATGGGGTCGTCACGCGGAGCACGGGGCTGCTGCCGCCCAATCACTATCTCGCGGTCGCCATCCACCATCTCTTCCCGCACCGGCCACAGTGGGGCGCGGACGCCGGGGTCGGGAAGACGGTCGTGAGCAGCGGCATGATCGATCGAGTGAGCGCGAAGCTCGGCCGGCGGCTCCACGAGGTTCCGGTCGGCTTCAAGTGGTTCGTCGCGGGCCTCGGCGACGGGTCCCTCGGCTTTTGCGGAGAAGAGAGTGCCGGGGCGACGTTGCTGCGCCGCGACGGAACAGCGTGGACCACGGACAAGGATGGCATCGCGCTGGCACTGCTCGCGGCGGAGATCATGGCGCGTGCCGGCCGCGACCCGGGAGAGCTGTACGGTGAATTGACGCGTGAGTTCGGCGCACCGGCGTACGATCGGGTCGAGGCGCCCGCCACTCCGGCACAAAAGCGGCGGCTCGCGGCGCTCTCACCCGGCCAGGTGCAGTGCGCGGAGCTCGCCGGGGAGAAGGTCCTGAGCATCATCAACGAAGCTCCCGGCAACCACGCAGCAATCGGAGGCGTGAAGGTCAGCGCCGCGACCGGATGGTTCGCCGCTCGGCCATCGGGCACCGAGGATCTCTACAAGATTTACGCCGAGAGCTTCCGGGGGAGGGAGCAGTTGAACCGCATCGTGCAGGAGGCGCAGGTCATTGTCGACAACGCGCTCGCCGGATGACGGACCGTCCGGCAGCGTCCGATGCGCTGGTATTGTTCGGCCTGACGGGCGATCTCGCTCACAAGATGATCTTTCCCGCGCTCTACGCGATGGTCCAGCGCGGTGTCCTCACCGTTCCAGTAGTCGGAGTGGCTTCCCGTTCGTGGAGTTTGGCGCAGCTGCGGGCGCGGGTCACCGACAGCGTCAAACAGTCCGGCGCCCCGGTGGAAGAGGGTGCGCTCGGCCGCCTCTTGTCCCTCCTCCAATACGTGTCCGGGGACTACAACAACCCGGAGACATTCGCGGCACTCAAGAATGTGTTGGGGAAGTCGCGACGGCCCGCGCACTATCTCGCGATCCCTCCCGCGCTATTCGAGACGGTGATTCAAGGGATCGGCGCTGTCGGTCTGGCGGACCACGCGCGGGTCATCGTCGAAAAGCCGTTCGGCCGCGATCTCGCCTCCGCGCGCGA
>DASPXD010000109.1:0-4860 GCA_035637435.1 Gemmatimonadales bacterium | reverse complement strand
ATGGTACGGTCCAGCGAGCGTGTTATCTACAACCAGACACGCGCCGTGTTGATGAGCCAAGGTCGTGAGCGCCCCAATGTCCGGGACCCGCATCCGGGGATTAGAGATCGTCTCAACTAAGACCAGGCAAGTCGAATCGCTGAATGCATCTGCGACCACAGCGAGGTCCGAAGCCTCGACGAACGTCGTCGCTACGCCCCAGCGTTGCATATCGCGCAGGAGCGCCTGGGTAATCCCGAAAAGGTCATGGCTCGCGACCACGTGCTTGCCAGGTTCGAGCAGGGTCCACAAAACGGCGGCGAGCGCTGCCATCCCGCCGGCTGCGGTCACACATGACTCGGCGCCTTCCAGCTCCATGAAGAGGCTTTCGAGTAGTCGATGATTGGGTGAGCCATGCGAACGATGCGCGATCCCTACGGCAGAGCCGCTGAACACTTCTTCCGCCTGCGCCAAGCTCGCGAAGCTCCAAGCTGCGCCCTGAAAAATCGGTTCGCTAACTGGCTTATTCGCGACAGAAGCCGGACGTATGGGATGCACGACCGCGCTGGCCTGCGCCCTCATGTGCCGGAGTCACCCATAAAGCGGTTCGTCTGGCGGCTGGGTGCCTTCGACTGGAAAGCCCTCTTTCTGCCAATACTCGATACCGCCGATCAACTCTTTCACCCTAAGCCCAAGCGCGCTGAGGCGAGCCGCGGCCTTCGTGGAGCCGTTACAGCCGGGACCCCAGCAATAGGTCACGATCACTTTGTCCTTGGGCAGCACAGCAGCGGTCTCAGCGTTGATCGAGCGACTCGGCAGATTGATCGCGCCGGGAATGTGCCGGCGCGCAAACGCCTCAGCGGACCGAACGTCCACCACGACGAAACCGTCAGCGCCGCGCTCCATGTCGAAATGGACGTCCGCCGGATCGGTTTCGAACGCGAGCTTCGACAAGAAATGCTGGCGTGCGATCGGGGCATCGGCCGCAGCGGTTTCGGTTACGAGCGAGAACTGCGCTTTCGTCGTGGCCATAGCTTAGGCCTCCAGAGGTTTTGTCATCGTAAACGTGGGCGTTCCGAAATGATCTGTTGGGCCATCATGCGTGCGCGAGAATCCAGTGCGCTCGTAGAGTGATATCGCATCGGTGAGAAACGGAGTCGTGCGCAGCTCGAGCTGAGAGAAGTCGGACATGCGTGCGTAAGCCTCCACGTGCTCGAGCAGCGCTCGCCCAATTCCCAAACCGCGCGCAGCGGGAATCGTGGCCATGCCGCGGATGTAGAATCTGTCGTCTCGCCGAACGGCTGAGACCGTTCCGATGCACGAGCCATCGCGCTCCGCGATCCAGACCGGTCCTTCGCGAATGCGTTGCTCGATAACGTCGCTGCCTGGCGCCGTTGCTGCGAACGCCTCGGGAGTGTACAGCGCCTCGTAGTGGGCAAAAGCGGTCTTCAAGACCAGCGCAATCGCCGGTGCATCGCTCAGTTGGGCGCGCCTAATGTCGAAGCGCATTGTGGGCATCTGCACGACACCCGCAGTCCCGGACGCATCGAGTTCATTGTCGTTCGGTCCTTTGGGCCCCCCGCGGCGCGCTTTCGCGCTCCACTCCTCGATTTCGAGTGCGACGAGGTTGGTCGCATTGATGTCTTGCGGCGGCGTTGCGTGATAATCGCGCTCGGCCGTACGGCCGGGGAAGTAACGCGCAATCATCCCTTCGAGTACCGCACTGGCTTTGTCGCGATCGAGCGAGGGAAGCGCGCGCGCGAAGCAGACCACGCTGCGGTAGTTCACCGAGTGGTACAGCGCCGTGCGCGAGTACACGAGCCCGTCTACGAGAGTCACCGCTACCCCGACGGGCGCGCCACTCGCGACGTGCCCCAATAGACGACTGGCATGAGCGCCGTGCAGATAGAGCGTTCGTGGCGAGGCTGGATCGTACTGATAGGCCATCGGGATCACGAATGGCTGATCGTCCGCCACGAAGCTCACGTGTGCGACCAGGCCAGCCGCCAGAATCGCCGACGCCTCCTCGGGCACGGCCCGTTCGGGATGGCGGCGGATTTGTGCCCGCGGTTGCTGGGAGGCGGCCTTCATGCGAGGTTGTTTAATCGCGCCAATGGCCTTATGGCAAGTGACATTCTCGACGGAATGATGGTGCCATTTTCATGACCAAGAAAGCCGCTGGGGTGCCGGTGACGCTGTCGATCGATCCCCGGTCGGCGGGCACACTGCAGCGTCAGGTCTATGAGGGCCTGCGGACCGCGATCCTCGCCGGTCGCCTGCGCCCTGGACTCAGGCTTCCCTCGACACGGTCACTGGCGGAAGACCTGGCCATTTCGCGCAACACGGTGGCGGCGGCATTCGGTCAGTTAATCGCCGAGGGTTATGCGGAGGCGCGCGTGGGTTCAGGAACGAAAGTCGCGCGCGCTCTTCCGGAAGACTTGCGGAGGGTGACCCCTGGTCCTGTATCCGCCGATACGCGCACGCGGCCGCGTGTTTCCCGGCGTGGCAAAGCCTTCGCGGGCGCACGCGTAGGCTCCGGCTTTTCGACGCTACGACCCTTCCGGCCGGGATGGCCGGCGTTGGATCAGGTGCCGTTGGAAATCTGGGGGCGTCTGGCGGCTCGGATGGGACGCCGCGTCGGCCGGAATCTTCTCGCCTATGGCGAACTCGGTGGATACCGACCGCTGCGCAAAGCGATCGCGGAGTACCTCGGCGTCTCACGTGGTGTACGGTGCACCGAAGAGCAAGTGATCGTGACATCGGGCTCGCAACAAGGATTGTTCGTGGCCGCGCAAGTCCTGCTCGATGCCGGTGACCGGGCGTGGATCGAGGACCCCGCGTATCCGGGAATGCGAAGCGCATTACAAGCGGCGGGGGCACGGCTGGTCCCCATCCCGATAGACGATGAGGGCATCGATGTCCGGTTCGCAGAAACGCGGGCCCCGGCACGTCTCGTGACCGTCACCCCGTCCCATCAGTACCCGCTCGGCGTGACGATGACGCTGGCGCGACGTCTCGAGCTGCTGCGCGTCGCGCGGCGCATGCGCGCATGGGTATTGGAGGACGACTACGACAGCGAGTTTCGCTACTCCAGCCGACCGATCGCAGCACTCCAAGGGCTCGATCAAGACGGACGAGTGATTTACCTCGGCACATTCAGCAAGACGCTCTTCCCAGCTCTGCGGCTCGGCTATGCCGTGGTGCCAATTGAGTTGGTGCGTACGTTCACGGCTGCGCGGTCGGTTCTTGATATACACAGTCCGCTGTTTGAGCAGGCAGTGTTGGCGGAATTCATGATCGCTGGCTACTTCGAGCGGCATTTGCGCCGCATGCGAAGTCTGTATGAGGAGCGACAGCAGACGCTCGTGGCAGAGGCGCGGCGTCACCTCTCAGGACTGCTCGAGCTCACACCGGCTCGAGCGGGTCTGCAGTGCGTCGGTTGGCTGGCGCCGGATCTTGATGAACGGGCTGTGACCCGGGCTGCCGCAGCACACGACGTTGCAGTCACACCGGTTTCAGCGTTCGCCGTAAGACGGCTTGCCAGGTCAGGCCTGATGCTCAGCTTCGGAGCCTTCGAGCCGAATGAGATCCGTGCTGGTGTGCGGCGCCTGGCCGAGGCGCTCGAAGATGTTCGCGCGGGACGACGGCCAGCGCGGCTCGGAACATGAGGTCGAATGCCGACGAAACGATCGACCGCATCCGGGAGATTGCCTGCTCGGAAGGCGATCGTACAGCACGCGCTGCCGCGATTGCTGAGCACATCCGTGTCGCCGGTGACTACCGCTGGGTGGGCCTGTACGATGTGGGTCCTTCCTTAATAGCCGCCATTGGCTGGACGGGGTCTAAAGCGCCGAGCCACCCAACATTTCCGGTCAACCAGGGCCTGAATGGTGCGGCGCTAACCGCTTGTGCGCCGATCGTGGTGCAGGACGTGCGTAACGATTCGAGATACCTGACCACGTTCGGCTCGACACTTGCTGAGGCGATCTTTCCCGTGCTTTCGCCTAAAGGTCAGGCACTCGGAACGATTGACGTTGAAAGCGACCGGGTCAACGCGTTCACCGCTGAAGACGAAGCATTCCTTAGCCGATGCACGACCGTGATCGCCGGTCTGTGGGACTAAAATCCGTCGGCATTCTCGCCTTCGAGGATGTCGAAGTATTGGACCTTTGTGGCCCATTCCAAGTCTTCGACTCGGTGCGCCCGGTCGACCAGCACGATGACGCAGCTCGGCTGTTCAACGTGATCGTTGTAGCCGAGGAGCTGAAGACAGTGCGATGTCGGGGGGGTCTCCAGATCACTCCACAGGCGACGATCGACAGCCACGAGCCGCTGGACATTCTCATTCTCCCCGGTGGCCCCGGGGCGCGCCGGGAGCGACGTAATTCACGGCTGATCGAATGGATCCAGAGGCAGGACTCAAAGGTCGAGATACTCGCGAGCGTCTGCACCGGCGCCGTGTTTCTTGCGGAGTGCGGCCTATTGAATGAGCGCCGGGCGACGACACATTGGCGCTGGATCGAATGGACGCAGACCGAGTATCCGAGCGTCGAACTTCTATCGGAGCGGCGATACGTAGATGAAGGGCACATCGTCACGTCGGCGGGAGTTTCGGCTGGTATAGATATGAGCCTTCATCTGGTTGCGCGTGTGTGTGGGCATGCGATCGCCGCGTGGACCGCCCGACGGATGGAGTACCCATGGAGTCCACAAGGCGCCTAGGCCCGTCGTTCTGTGATACAACGCCGATGATCCTCAGTCATCCGAATGATCACGATAACCGCGCTTTTTCATCCAGCTCGGCACTGGCGGCGTCGGCACGCGCGCCGGCTTGGGAGCGACTCGCTGGGCCGGAGTCGACGCCGGAATCGAGGTAGGGAA
>DASPXD010000108.1:0-11028 GCA_035637435.1 Gemmatimonadales bacterium | reverse complement strand
GCCACCGGCGTGAAGGGGATCGAGCTCGACAAGAAGGACCAGGTGATCGATATGGTGGTCGTGCGCCGCAAGTCCACCCTCCTCACCGTCACCGAGAAGGGCATGGGGAAGCGCTCGGAGCTCGACGAGTACCGGGTCCAGCATCGCGGCGGCCGCGGCATCATAACGCTCAAGCGCAACGAGAAGACCGGCGACATCGTCGCGCTGAAGGAAGTGTTGCCCGACGACGAGCTGATGATGATCACCAAGAAGGGGATCATGATCCGCGTGCCGGTCGAAGGCATCCGCATATCGGGCCGCAATACCCAGGGCGTGAAGGTCATGAACCTCACTCCCGGTGACCTGGTCGTGGACGTGGCCCGCGTGGTCAAGGAAGATGAGGAGGAGGTCGAAGCGGACGACGACGAGACACCCCCGCCCGCGCCGAAGTCCAAGGCCAAGGCGAAGGCCAAAGCCAAGAAGTAGCGTGGTCACTGCCCGGGACATCCAGGAAGCCGCAGCGGGCCTGCGGGGGGTCGCGCGCCGCACGCCGCTGGTCTTCGTGCCGGAGCTGGGCGCTCACCTCAAGCTCGAGAACGAGCAGCCGGTCGGCGCGTTCAAGATTCGCGGCGCATACAACGCCATTCGGAAACTCGCCGACCCCGCGCGGCAGCACGGGGTCATCACCTATTCGTCCGGTAACCACGGCCAAGCTGTCGCATATGCTGCCAAGCAATTCGGTGTGCGCGCCGTCGTGACGATGCCCGAGACGGCGCCCGCCGTGAAGGTGGAAGGCGTGAAGAAGTGGGGTGGGGAAGTGGTGTTCGCGGGCCGCACGTCGGAAGACCGGCGCATCAAGGCGGAAGCGATCGCGGCGCAGGACGGCCTCGCGATCGTGCCGCCGTTCGATCATCCCGACATCGTCGCGGGCCAGGCGACCGTCGCGCTCGAAATCGTCGAGCAGCTGCCGGAGGTCGAGACTGTCGTGGTGCCGGTCGGCGGTGGCGGCCTGATCTCGGGGATCGTGGCCGGCTTGGCTGCGGCAAAGAGCAACGCCGTCGTCTGGGGCGTCGAGCCCGCCGGGGCGCCGAAGCTGCACCATTCGCTCGCGGCCGGCGCGCCGGTGCGGCTCGAGCGTACCGCGAGCATCGCCGACGGGCTGATCACGCTCACGGTCGGCGCCATCCCGTTCGCCGAGCTGGCGCGGGAGCGCAAGCGGATTCGCGGCGTCGTCCTGGTCGAGGATGCCAGTATTCGCGCCGCCGTACAGTTTCTATGGCGCACCTGCCGGCTGGCGATCGAGCCTTCCGGCGCCGCAACGACGGCCGCGCTACTCGCCGGTGCGGTCCCCCGCTCCAGGACCACGGTCCTGGTGGTGAGCGGCGGCAATGTGGATCGCGCGTTGCTCGAGGCTCAGGATTGAAAACCCGAGTGCTGGTCGCCGATGACGATGAATCGCTGGTCCGTACCCTGACCTGGATCCTCAAGGAGCACGGGTACGACGTCGACGTCTGTCCGGGCGGCGATGGGTTGTTCGCCAAACTCGAAGAGGTCAAGCCGGCCCTGCTGCTGCTCGACATCATGATGCCCAAGGTCGACGGCCTGCAACTGCTCGAACGCTTGAAACAGGACGAGCGCTACAAGGACCTGCCCGTCCTCATGGTGTCGTCGATGCCGCCGGAGGAAGCCACGGTGCGCGCGCTTGGCCTCGGCGCCGCCGACTTCATCTCCAAGCCGTTCCGGGTGCGCGAGCTGCTGGCGCGCGTGGAAGCGCATATCCGGGTGGGGCGCGCGCTCGGGCAGGCGCGCGAAGAGGCGCGCAGCCGCGCCGCGATGGTGGACATCCTCCACGAGGTCACCGACTCCCTCAAGCCGGACGAGATCTACCACATCCTGGCGCGGCGGGTCGCCCGGGCGCTCAACATCTCCAAATGCTCGATGGTGCTCGCGAAGCCGGGCGACCAGCAGGGCATCGTCGTGGCTGCGTACGAAAACCCGATGCTGCGCAATCTGCAGATCGACCTGGCGCGCTACCCGGAGATCCGGAAGGCCGTCTCGACGGGCCGCCTGGTCCTGGTCGAGGATGTCGCGACCGACCTGCTGTATGAGGACGAGCGCCACCGCTGGGAGCGCGAGGAGATCAAGGTCCCCACGCGCTCGGCGGTGGCCCTGCCGTTCTGGATGAAGGACCAGCAAATCGGCGTCTTCTTCCTGCGGACGACCGGTGACGACCCGCCGCTCACGCGGGCCGACGCGCAGTTTGCGGAAACCGTCATCAAGACGGCCGTGTCCGCGATCGAGAAGGCGTACGACTTCGAAACCGCGGTCTCCGACAAGCAACGGCTCGAGAAGCTCGCGCTGACGGACGCGCTCACCGGCTGCATGAACCGCCGCGCGCTGGCCGAAGCGCTCGCCCAGGAGCTCGATCGCGCGCGCCGCTACAACCTGGCGCTGACGATTCTGCTCGCCGACATCGACCGTTTCAAATCGATCAACGATACGCACGGCCACATCGCGGGCGACTCGGTGCTCCGCCAGGTCGGCGAGCTGCTGCGGCGCGAGGCGCGCTCGGTCGATATCGTGGCGCGCTACGGCGGTGAAGAGTTCGTGATCGTGATGCCGGAGACCGCGCCGCACGGCGCGCAGATCTTCGCCGAGCGGTTACGGCGCCGCGTGATGCAGCGGGACTTCGCCGATCCGGGCGAGGACCCGCTGCACGTGACGATCAGCATCGGCGTCGCATCGTTCCCCGACGATCGCGTGCACAGCGCCGACAGCTTCGTGTCGCTGGCCGATCAGGCCCTCTATCGCGCCAAGAACGAAGGCCGCAACTTGGTCCGGCAATGAGTGAGCGCCGCTGTCCCAAGTGCGGGTCCGTCTACACGGACACCGGAGCCCGCTTCTGTCCCAAGGACGGAAGCATGCTGGTCGAAATCCAGGCCAGGAAACCGGCGGCGGCCTCCCCCCCCCTTCCATCAGCGGGGAGTGGGACGGGCGTACGTACACCGCTGCCCCCCGGTAAACCCCCCCGGGGGGGTGGGGGGGGGCCTCCCGACCGCGCCTCCAGCCTCTCCAATCAGATCCTGGACGCCCGTTATCAGGTATTGCAAAAGCTGGGCGAGGGGGGGATGTCGTACGTCTATCTCGCCAAGGAGATCTCCTCCGAGGCGACCGTCGCGATCAAGGTGCTGTCGCCGCGGCTCGCGTCCGACAAGAGCTCCGTCGAGCGGCTGCGCCGCGAAGCCGGATTGGCGATGCGGCTCGATCATCCCAACGTGTGCCGGATCCTGCGGCTGGGCGAATCGGAAGACGGGCTCATCTATCTCGTGATGCCGTTCCTCAAGGGTGAGCTGCTCTCCGACCGCGAAGTGCGCGGCGGGCCGATGGACATCACGCTGGGCGTGACGCTGCTGAAGCAGATGTGCGCGGGACTGCATCACGCGCACGAGCTGCAGATCATTCACCGCGACCTGAAGCCCGAGAACGTGATGCTGGTGCCGGACGACGGCGGCGGCGCCGAGCGTGCGGTCGTGATGGACTTCGGGCTCGCCAAAGAGCGCCGCGCCGATCCCGCCATCGCCAAGCTCACCGCCACCGGCATCATCCTCGGCACACCCGAGTTCATGAGCCCCGAGCAGATCCGCGGCAAACCGCTCGACGCGCGCAGCGACATCTACGCCCTCGGTATCGTCGCGTTCGAGATGTTCACCGGCAAGCTGCCGTTCCAGGGCCGCAATGCGCAGGAAATGATGATCGCGCGGCTCCGGAGCCAGCCCGTGCCGATCGGCCAGCTGCGCGCCGACGTCCCCGACGCCGTCGAGAAAGCGCTCGCGAAAGCGTTGCAGACGAGCCCCGACGACCGCTTCGCCACCGCCATCGAATTCGCCCAGGCGCTCACCGGCTCCGTGGAGTCGTCCGGCTTCCTGGGCAAGCTGAAGGAGAAGTTCTCTTGATCGCGCTGGTCCTCGCATTAGCGCTGCAGCAACCGGGCGTCACCGCGATCCGGGCCGGCACGCTGATCGACGGCACCGGTGCCGCGCCGCTCAAGAACGCCGTCGTGCTGGTCCAGGGCGACCGCATCACGGCCGTTGGCGCCAACGTGCCGGTGCCGGCCGGCGCGAGCGTGATCGATCTGTCCGCCGCGACGCTGCTCCCCGGATTCATCGATGCCCACGTACACCTCGCGGGGCGCACGATCGGCGACGGCGACTGGCAGCACAGCCGCCTCACGGAGATGCCGAGCCAGCTGGCGTTGCTGGGGGCGGCACACGCGCAGCAGACGCTGGAAGCGGGCTTCACGACCGTGCGCGTCGTCGGGAGCGCGAGCTTTGGCGACGTCGCGCTGCGGAACGCGATCAACGCCGGGTGGATTGCGGGACCGCGCATCGTCGCCGCCGGCATCTCGTTCGGTATTCGCGGCGGCCACTGCGACGAGACGAACGGGTTGCAGCCCGAAGCCCTCGGGCATGAAGGCGGCGTCGAAGTCGGCGTGGCCGACGGCGTGGAGGAGGTTCGCAACGCGGTGCGGTACGCGGTCAAATACGGCGCCGACGTCATCAAGATCTGCGCAACGGGCGGCGTCTTGTCGCTGACCGATTCGGTCGGCGTCCAGCAGTACACCGAAGAGGAAATGCGCGCGATCGTGGAGACCGCCACGCAGCTCGACCGCCGCGTGGCGGCGCACGCGCATGGCACCGCCGGGATCAAGGCGGCGGTGCGGGCCGGCGTGACGTCGATCGAGCACGGCTCGATTCTCGACGCCGAGGCCGTCGCGCTCATGAAGCAGCGCGGCACGTGGCTGGTCCCGACACTGCTGGCGGGATTCACCGTCGAGTCGCTCGCCACGGCGGGCCGGCTGCCGCCCCCGATCGCGGCCAAGGCGCTCGCGATCGCGCCACGGATGCACAATTCCTTCAAGCTGGCGCTTGATGGCGGCGTGAAGATCGCCCTCGGCACCGACGCCGGTGTGATGCGGCACGGCAGCAACGCGCGCGAGTTCGGTCTGATGGTGCGCTTCGGGATGACGCCGATGCAGGCCATCGTGGCGGGAACCTCGAGCGGCGCGACGCTGCTGGGGCTCGAGCGGGACATCGGCACGATCGCCGCCGGCAAGCGCGCCGACCTGGTCGCGGTGCAAGGCAATCCCCTCGACAACATCCAGACCCTGGAACACGTCGACTTCGTCATGAAGGACGGCAAGGTGTTCAAGCAGGGCGGGCAGGTCGTGGGCCGGAGCGCAGCCGGAGTGCCGTGAAGCGGTTCCCCGCATTCGACCCGCCGGAATACGTCGATTGGAAACCCGATCCAGCGCTGGTGCGGGCCTTCCGCGCGACGATCGAAAGTGATCCCGAGCGCGCCGGGATCGTGTCCACCCTGACTCCTGACTCCAAGCTCCAGCTTTATGGCGGCCTGCTGCGCGCGCGCCTCCATGACATCGAGCTGAAGCGCTGGGTGCGCACCGGCGTGATCTCCAAGGCGTGGCTCGGCACCGGCGAAGAGGCCACCACCGTCGGACCGGTGCACGCACTCGAGCGTGGTCTGGACATCGTCGCGCCGATGATCCGCAACGCCGCGGCCTGCAGCGAGATGGGGATGCCGATCGCCGACATGCTGCGCGCCTATCTCGCGACCGCCGATTCCCCCAGCGGGGGCCGCGATCTCCACGTCGGATCGTTTCCGCACGGCGTGTTGCAGCCGATCTCGCATGTCGGCGACATGGTGCCAGTGATCGCGGGGCTGGCGCTGGCGTTCAAGATCAAACGCGAGCCACGCGTGGCGCTCACGTGGGTCGGCGACGGATCCACCAAGACCGCCGCGGCGCACGAAGGAACGAACTTCGCCGCCGTCCAGAAGGTCCCCGCCATTTTCATCATCGAGAACAATCAGGTGGCCCTGGGCACACGTCTCGAACAGCACCATCTCCCCCCCGATTTCAAGGACTGGCCGGCGAGCTACGGCGTATGGGGAGCGCTATTCGACGGCAACAACGTGCTCGACGCCTTTGCCGCGACGCGGATTGCGGCGGATCGTTGCCGTGCAGGGAACGGCCCCGCGTTGTTGATCGCTGAAACGTTCCGGATGGGGGGCCATGCGACCCACGACGAGCGCGAAGCCCGCGAAACGTTTTCGGCCGAGTTGTTTACCAAATGGGGCAAGCGCGACCCGGTCGGGTTGTACGAGGAGTATCTGAAGGAAGAAGGAACGTCCGAAAAAGTTCTCCTGGACGTGGAAGCCGATATCACCGCACAAGTCGAGCGGGCCGCCGCGCAAGCGCTGGCGAGCCGCGAGCGGATGCCCGCGGGCGCCACAGCTCTCGAGGGAGTGTATGCGAGTCGCAATTAGCATCGCCGTGATCGCCATCGCCTGCCGCAGCCCCCAACCCGCGGCCGGCCAGGAACAGCCGCTCCGGCTGCCGCCAGGATTCAAGATCGCGGTGTTCGCGCAGAACCTCGAAGGGGTGCGTTTTCTGGCGCTCGGACCGGGCAACGCGGTGTACGCCTCGCAGCCGGGATCCGGCGTGATCGTCAAACTCACCGATGCGAACCACGACGGCGTCGCTGAAAGTCCCGTGACGGTCGCCACCGGCCTGAAGGGACCGTTCGGCATCGCGTTCCGCGGCGACACGATGTACGTCGCCGACGTCGGCACCGTGAAGCGATTCCGTCCCGGTGCATCGGAAGGCGAAACAATCGCTCGGATTCCTGGTGGCGGCGGCCACTCGACGCGGACCATTCTGTTCGGGCCGGATGACAAGATGTACGTGGCCGCCGGCTCGTCGTGTAACCTGTGCGACGAGCGCGACTCGATGCGCGCCGCCGTCACACAGTTCAATCCCGACGGCTCCGGTGGCCGGATCTTCGCGAAGGGACTGCGCAATACCGTCGGGATGGCATTCAACCCCACGACCGGCGAGCTCTGGGGCGGCAACAACGACCGCGACAACCTCGGCGACGACGTGCCCGCCGAACATGTCAACATCATCAAGCACGGCCGCAACTACGGGTGGCCCCAGTGTTATCTGCCGGGCAAGGCGAATCCCGAGTACGGAGCGGCTGACTGCACGCAGGTCGAGCCGCCCGCCTTCACCGTGCAGGCCCACTCCGCCCCGCTCGGCTTCGCGTTCTACACGGGCACGCAATTCCCCCGCGAGTATCGCGGCGCTGCGTTCATGACGCTGCACGGGTCCTGGAACCGGTCCGTCCCCACCGGCGCCAAGGTCGTGCGCGTGCAGGTGGACAGCAGTGGCCGGCGCGCGACCGGCGTCGATGACTTCATTGTGGGCTGGCAGCGCCCCGACGGCTCGCGCTGGGGCCGGCCGGTGGGCCTGCTGGTCCTGCCGGACGGCTCGCTGCTGGTGAGCGACGACATGGGGGGCAAGATCTGGAGGGTGACTTATGGACGGTAAGAGACGGTATGGGGCGGTAAGGGACGGTATGTTCGGGGCGGTGATACTTCTAGCGGCGGTGTCTTTTTACCGTCTCTTACCGTCTCTTACCATCCCTTACCGTCATGATATTCACGCTGAATACGTGAAGTACACCAGCGGCAAGGATACGGTGACCGCCTACATCGCGTATCCGGAGCGTCCGCAGCCCGCGCCCGCCGTGATTGTCATCCACGAGATCTTTGGCATGTCGGACTTCATCCGGCAGACGACCGAGCAGCTCGCCAAGGACGGCTTCATCGCGATCGCGCCGGACCTGTTGTCGCGCCGCGGCGGCACTCCCGCGTCGCAGGACTCAGCACGGAAGCTGATCGCCACACTGAACCCCGATACGGTGACACAGGACCTCGATGCCACCCGGCGCTACCTCAATTCCTTGCGTCCCGTGCGCGCCAACGAGATCGGCGTCATCGGATTCTGTTGGGGCGGCGGCCAGAGCTTCCGTTATGCGACGAATGCGCCGGAGCTCAAGGCCTTCGTGGTGTGCTATGGCCCCAGCCCGAATCCGGCAGACATGGCGAAGATCCGCGCGAAGGGCCTGGGCGTCTATGCGGAGAACGATGCGCGCATCGATGCGGGACTGCCCGATGCGGCCGCGGCGATGCGCGCCGCCGGCAAGGAGTATCCGTACGCCGTCTATCCGGGCGTCGGGCACGGCTTCCTGCGCACGCGCGAGAAGCCCGAGGTCGCCGACAGCGCCTGGAATGCCGTGATCCGCTTTTTCCGCGGGCAGCTCAAGACCTAGCGGCGGGCGATCTCCATGAGGTAGGCGCGCGCCCGCTCCAGCGCCGCGTCACGTCCTGCGAGCACGTCAGCGACCCGCACCTCGACCGCGCGCTCCGGGACGATTCCGGTGCGCACGAATTCCCTGCCGTCCGGATAGGCGTCGCGCGTGACGGTGACGCGCAGCTGCCACCCGCCCGCGAGCGACAGGACTGCCGTCTGCCCCGTACTGCCGGCCGACGGCTCACCGATGATGGGCCCGCGGTTGCCGCCGCGAAACGCCACGAGAAAATCCTCGGCGGGTCCCGCCGTGCGTGACGAGCACAGCACCGCTACGGGGCCGGTGTACGGAACGCGCTCGCGGCTCGGCGGCGGCCAGATCGTGTCGGACGGCGCGGTGAGCCAGGCGCCCGCGGAATCCGGTAAATCACTGCCCCGGTACGCGGGACGATACTGCGGCGTCCGCCAGCGTGACGTCAGCACCGGGCGCTCGATGAGCCGGGCGAGCATCGCATACCCGTGCTCGCGGCCTCCCGCTGTCCATCTCGTCTCCCGCAAATCGAGGATGAGGCCGTGATGCCGTGGCCCCTCGCGGGGAGCGCCTCCCAGCACGCGATCGAACAACGCCACGACGTCGGGATCGGCGAATGAGTTCACCCGCACCCAGATCGCCCCATCCGCGAGCGTGTCGGCTTCGAGTGCCGCCGCCGGCCGCTCGAGCAGTGATTGAGCCGTGAGCGGGACGCTGCGCGTGACGCTCGCTCCCCGCTCCGTGCCGCCGGGGAGCCGCAACAGCAGATGCAAGGCGGTACTGCGCTCTCCTTCCAGCATGGCCGCCACGGCGCGCTCCCAACGGCTCGCCTCCGTGGCGGCGGAGATCTCGGGCAACACGGAGTCGCGGATCCAGACCGCCGCGGGAATCCCCTGGACCTCGAGGATCTCCGCGAGCCGTTCAGGCCGTGCGACGCGCATCTCATCGTTCGTGGCGTAGTCCATGATGAAGGGACGGCGTTCGATGCTCCGCAGCAGCAACGGCGGCCTGGCCACGCGACCCGCTATTGTTACGGGAGGCAGGATCTCGAGCTGGCCGTCATCGAGCAGCGCACCCCAGCGCCGCAGGCGACGAAAGAATTGCAGGTCGGTCGGCCGCGGGGACGCGCCGAGTGAGGTGACGGTCGCCGCGAACGCGGAGTCCCAGTTCGCGCGCACGGCGTCCCAGTAGGCATAGTTGTAGCGCGCTTCCGCCCACACGCCGGCCGCGACCAGCTGCCGCTCGACGGGCGATGCACGCTGCGCCGCGAGCAGCGCGGGGAACATCACCAAAAGCCACGACGTACGGGATGGCATGACCCTAATTTATCTGTTGCTGTTCGCAGCGCCGCAGTTGCTGCTGTACCTGTACCTGCGCGAGCGCCTGCCGCTGACCGCGCGCCGTCCGCTGGCGGTCCTCTTCGGGGTTTTCAACATCCCCTGGGTCATCGTCGCGGTGCGGATGTTCTCCGGCAGCCTGTGGGGCATCAGCCGCACGCCGTACATCGCACCCTGGATCGCGTGGCAGCTGCTCGGCTGGATTTTCTGTGGGCTGGTGAGCCTGTACTTGCTGGGCAAAGGTAGCGTGTGGCTGGTCCGTGGGGTCCGCGGTAAGCGGTACGCGGTGAGCGGGACACCCGAGGAGCCGCCCCGCGCACCCCTTTCACGTCGTCAATTCCTCGCCCGCGCGACCTACGCCTACGCCGCCGCCGGTCTCGGCGTGTCCGCCTACGGCATTTGGAGCGCCGAGCGCCTGCCGTCGATAACGAAGCGCACGCTGCTGTTTCCCGACCTGCCGCCCGGTCTCAACGGCATCCGCATCGCGCATCTCTCGGACGTGCACGCCGGCATCCACATGTCGGAAGAGAAGATGCGAGCGATCGTCGCACAGACCAACGCGCTGGGCGCCGATCTCATCGTGCAGACGGGAGACATGATCGACATCTCCCCATCGTTCATCCCCGACTACGTCCGCGCCTTTCGCGACCTGCACGCGCCCCTCGGCGTGGTGACCGTGCTCGGCAACCACGATCGCTACACCGGCCAGGATGCCGTCATTCGCGGTGTGCGCGATGCGGGCCAGGTCTTCGTGAAGAACGGCGTGCATCTGATCGAGCGCGGCGGCGCCTCACTGGCGCTCATCGGCATCGACGACCCCCGCAACTGGCGCGCCGACGATCCCCAGGACGACGACCTCGATGTCGCACTCCGCCTCACACCGCCGGCGACGGACGCGTTCCGGATTCTGCTCGCGCACCGCCCCGGTGCTTTCGACGGCGCCGCGCCGCGCGCGATTCCCCTCACCCTCGCCGGCCACATCCATGGCGGTCAGTTCTACCTGCCGGTGGTCGGTTGGTCCCCCGGCCGGCTGATCACGAAGTACGTGATGGGGCACTTCACGCAGGGGAGCAGCCAGCTGTATGTGAGTCGCGGGATCGGCGTGGTAGGGGTGCCGTTGCGGGTCTTCGTACCGCCAGAGATCGCCTTGTTTGAGTTGCGACGTAGCTGATTAGCGCCTGGTCGATGGGCCCCACGGAGCGACTGCGGCTTTTTGTCGCGAAGTGGGGCCCATCGATCAGGCGCCAATAGCACGCCAGGCTGCTTCGATCACCAACCGTACGCCTGTATCGCCTGGTTTCCAATCGCCCGCAATGATCTTTTGCAACGCATAGCTAATCGCCGCGAGCCAGACGCCCGCCCAGATCTCCACTGCGCCGGCGCGTACGGTGCCCTGAGCCTTGCCCTCCGCCACGATGCGCTCGATCGTCGTCCGAAACTCCCGCTCCGTCCTGCGACTTTCCTCGTCCAGCAGTGCGTCGAGCGGCTCGAGGAGTCCCAGCTTGACGATGGCC
>DASPXD010000107.1:0-4874 GCA_035637435.1 Gemmatimonadales bacterium | reverse complement strand
CCGTAAGCGCCCGTGCTCCGAATTCGCGCCGCCCGCGGCGAAGCTGGGGGCCCACGTGGCATCGCTCGGCATGCGCTTCTACACCGGCGGGAGCTTCCCCGCCGAGTATCGCAACAACATCTTCATCGCCGAGCACGGCTCGTGGAACCGCTCGAAGAAAATCGGCTACCGCGTCGCCCGCGTGGTCGTCGAAGGCGGCCGCGTGCTGAAGCACGAAGCCTTCGCCGAGGGCTGGCTGCAGGGCGAATCGGCCTGGGGCCGTCCGGTGGACGTGGAAGTCATGCCCGACGGGTCGCTCCTCGTGTCGGACGATCACGCGGGGGTGATTTACCGCATTGCGTACCGCGGACAATAAGATCCCGCGGGAATTACTTGGTCTACTGAATATTTCCTCGTCCGTTGCCTCGGTACACAAAGTTTGGCTGGACGACTTTGATTTGAGCGTTCTGCCTGCGCAGCTCCTCCAGTTTGGCTGGTCCCGGATCCTCGGTGAGTCTCACGAGAAAGAGGTTGCGCCCGAGATCCTGAGTACCTTTGATCCCATAACGCCCGTAGAGGTCGGCGATAGCCTTGACATCGGCTCCCGCGGCGAGCGTGACGAGATACTCTCCCGGCACCCGGGTCTGACGTGACGAAAGGTCCATGGGTTTCGGCGCAGGGTCGCTCGGCGTCTGGCTGCAGGCAGACCCCGCAACGAAACTCGCCGCAGCCACCACGAGTCCGATGCGCCGCCCCCTCCCCCAGCATGGCATTCCGCCCCCTATTGCACGGCAGCCGTCAGGCCGGTGGGCGCATTGATATACGCCAGCGACGACATGACATCGACCGCCTTGCCCGTGGTGGTTTTTCCGGCCAGGGCGGCGACGGATCTTCCGCCATTCTTGATGGCGTTGACGGTATCGGCGTAAGTGTACTGCGGGTTGTAAGCGCGCAGCATCGCGGCGAGCCCCGCGACCTCGGGCGTGGCCATGGAGGTGCCGCTGATGGTGTTGTAGGTGGTGGTGTTGATGGTCAGCGTATCGATGCTGAAACGCAGGATACCTGCCCCTGACCCTACCGGAGCGCTCGTGGCATCACTTACCAATTGGAAACCGACCGAGCACGTGACGCTGATACAGGGGGAAAGATCAAAGGAAAAAGGGACGATGAGCCCATTAGTGGTCCCACTGCCACCATTCAGCTGAATGCCTCCGGCGAACGGATCGCCTCCAGTGCTTCGATAGTTGAGGTTGAGAGAATCACCCGACGGGATTGAAAGCTGCATGCGAAAATTTAGCGTAGCCGCGTTGAAACCACCACTGAGGTTGAAAGTCTTGTAGACCCGGTTGTCGGCGTTGTTGCCGTACGTGCCCGAAGGAAAAGTACCAGGGTCGAGCAAGAAATCACGTACGATTCCGGAGACTGTCCGCTGGCCGTAGGCCCATCCACCGCCAGAAGTCGTCCAATTAAGGACACCGCCGGTATTGAAATTATCGGTGATCGTCGTTTCCATGCCGGCCCACGTGCTCAGGATATTGGTCCCCGGCGCGCCGACGTCGACGCTGGTCGCTCCCCAGTTCGAGAAACTCGCGAGCGCGTAGTTCTGATCGAGCGCGGCAACACAGACGAGGTTCGGATGCGCGAAATTGCAGGGATAGGTAGCACTGACGTCATTGTCCGTGGTCTCGTTGCCGGCGGCCACTACCACGACAACGTCGTTGGTTTGCGCGCTGGTGATGGCGTCGCTGAAGGCTTGGTCGAAGATCCCAAGGCCGCTGATGCTCATGTTGATTACCTTGGCGCCGTGGATCACCGCGAAGTTTACGCCTTGGATGATGCCCACCGTCGTCCCGCTGGCCTTGGAATCCAGCACGCGCACCGCCATGATGCTGGCCGTCCAGCATACGCCTGTGGTGCCCTGGGCGTTATTGCCTGCTGCGCCGATGATGCCTGCGAGGTGCGTGCCGTGTCCGTTGAGGTCCATGGGGTCGTTGTCGTTATCTACGTAGTCATGGCCGTGGTTTGGAAAACTCGGACCGCCGTTCCACATGTTGGGGGCGAGGTCTTCCTGCGTGTAGTTGACGCCGGAATCGACCACCGCAACCACGACGCTGCTGCAATCGGTGATGTGACTCCAAGCCGGCTCTATGTTCATGTCATCACCTGCTATGCCACTCGTGGGGCTAAAGGTGCCGGTTGTGATGTTCTGCCCGGTGTTCTTGAACGCCCACAGCTGACCATATTGCGTGTCGTTGGGTGCCGCAGCGGCACGGTAGATGTAATTGGGCTGGACGGAGTCGACATTCGGGTCGCTCCGATAGGCGACGAGCGCCTCCATCACCGACTGATCGGTAGCGAGTTTGACGTGTGTCCAGTCGGGCTGTTCCAGCTGGGCGAGAACGGTGTGTCCCATGGTCGCGATGCTCGCCGCACGCACCTGCGCGATAGCCGAGGGTTTGAACTTGACGAGCACCTCGCCTGGCACGTACTGCGACGTGGCCGCCGCGGCCCAGTTGGGTTGCGCAAAAGGAGCAGCGGACACCCGGGCGTAAAGCATGAAGGCAGCGCCGACGAGCGCGGCTATGAAATTCGAGTGGAGCAGGATTTTCATGGGATTCTTCCCCGGTGTCAGGGCACGTTCACGATGATCGACTGCGATGGCCCGCTGAAACTCCCGGCACTACCCCCCTGGGCATCGAGCGCCGCGTAGGCGCGCGCGGTCGCCGTGTAAGTACCCATCGACAATGTGGTAAGCGTGGATGTCGGGGCCGTGAGTCCAGACACGTAAGGCACGTTGATCGTCGGCTGGCCAGTGATCGAGACCTGGTAACCGCCACCCGCGCTGTTGACTCCTTTTTCGTGGTTAGGCGCCCAAGACAGAGTAACAGTGCGAGGGCCGGATGGGGCGCTTGGCCCACCACCACCACCTCCGCCGCAGCCGGCAAGCTGCGCCAATGCGATCAGAACAACGGCCGCCAGCCGATTTTTCATGGACTTCCCCTGAATTTCTCCCTTCATCTCTCTTCTATCATGTTTCTTCTAGATCGGGACGGTCCACGCGAACGGCTGCGGGATTCCCGATCCCCTGATCCCCAGGGCTTGCAGCAGCGGCTCGAGGTCCTTGCGCTCGGCCGTGGCCTCCGCGGTTCCGCGCAATTGCACGATGCGCGGCTGCGCTGCGCGCCACTCGCCTGCTCCGGTGAGGCGCAAGTCCCCGCGCAGGGTCGCGAGTTTCACGGTGGCGCGCTCGCCGTTCCCCGTGATCTGCAGCCGGTAATCGCCGAGCCGCTGCAGCCCGCTCATTCCGGCCTCGAGCCATTCGACGGTCGCCGCGCCGGCCACGCCGGCCGCGCCGATTTCGACGGAGTCGGCGAGCACGCGCAAGCGCCCGTCGGGCCTCGCAAAGGCGGCGGCGGGGAGCGCGGGTTCGAGCAGCGCCGCCGGCGCGCTGGCCTCGACGTTCTGGAAACGCACGCCCCCTGCGCCCACGCTCATGCTCGCGCGCAGCCGCGTCTCGGGCGCGGCGCCGGACAGCGCGACGCCCAGGCGTCCCGTCAACACTGACAGCGGATTGCAGCTCCACTCGAGGTCGGCGATGCCGCGAAAAGCGCCGCCCGAGCGCAGCGCGAGCAGGCCGCTGCCCTTCCATAGAGTACCCGCGGGATCGCCGAGCGCAAGCGCTCCGCGACTCGCGCGCTCGAGCGCGAATCCGACCCACGCGGCGGGCGCATTCGCCAGGAGAAAAACCAGATACGCAGCTATGCCCAGAACGGCCAGCCGGACGCCGGGGCGGCGAAGAGCGCCGGTCACGCGCCCTGCCCCCGCAACAGCAGCCGCCCGTTCACGGTGCCGGGATTGGCGCCCCGCTCGAGCGTCGCGCTTTCCGCGCGCAGGCCGGTCTGCTGCTGCAGCTCGACCAGCCATGCCATCAGCGCCGCGAACGGGGCGTCTTCGATCTGCACGCGCACCGCGTTCGCGCCCTCCGCATCGACGCGCTTCAGCTGCTCGCGCAGGCCCTGCCGCTCGGCTGCCTGCGCGACCGCTGCGGCTGGATTGGCGGGCGGCGTGACGCGCGGCGCGGCGCGCACGCTCGCCACGCGGGCGGCCTGCTCCTGCACTCGGGCGAGCTGCGCCTGGACCGAGGCGAGGCGCGCGCGCGCCTTGGCGAGACCGCTTTCGACCGGGCTCCAGACGAGCAGATAGAAGAGCGCCGCGCCAAAGGATACGGCGAGCACCGAGGCCACCCGTCGCTCGCGCGCGCCGAGCGCGTTCCAGCGGGCGCGAGCGGGTTCGGTCCAGGCGAAATTCACGATTTGCCCTGGCCGGCCGCGCGTACGCGCAGCCGCGCTTCGCCGCCCGCGCGCTGCACTTCCACGTCCAGCGAGCGCGCGCGCAACGCGCGCGCGATGGACTCGGCGTCGGCCTCCGAGGCGGCGAGCCGGATGACCAGCGCCCGCCCGGCGTACTCGATGCCCTGCGTGCGCACGCGCGATTCGCGCTCGATCACCGGCGCGGCGCGCGCCAGGAGAAAGAGCATGTCTCCGGGTGCGGCAATACCGCTGCTCGCGCCGAGGTCCTCCAGACCGCGCCGCATCTGCTCGGCTGGGTCGAGGATCGCGCGGGTTTCCGGAAAACTCTTCACAAGGAGCGCACGCATCTCCTCCTCGGCCGCGCTCGCCGCCCGCGACAATCGCGCCCACTCGATCGCGTCCAGGGCGAGCGTGGCGAAGAGCCACGCCGCGAGCAGCGCCGCAGCCGGAATATAGGCGCGCTTGAGCGCCGCCAGGTGAGCGCGCGGCGCATAGTGCTGCTGCAGCAGATCGAGCGGCGCCGCCGGAACGGACGCGTCTCCGGGCCGCATCGACTCGAGCGGCAGGCCCAGGGCCTCGCGCCAC
>DASPXD010000106.1:0-17457 GCA_035637435.1 Gemmatimonadales bacterium | reverse complement strand
CCGCCCGTCCAAGTGAGTCGTCCCTCGCTCCTGTACCGGCTCAGCGTCCACATGGCCACGCGGGCGGCCCCGCTGGTCGCACGCTTCGACAAAAAGGTGGCACGGGGATTGGACGGGCGGCGCGGTTTGGCCGCCCGTCTTGCGGCATGGGCCGCGGCGCAGCGCGACGCGCGACGCCCCCTGGTGTGGATGCATGCCCCTTCCGTCGGCGAGGGGCTGCAGGCGAAGCCGGTGCTCGAGACGCTGCGCGCCGAGCACCCCGACTGGCAGCTCGCGTTTACGTTTTTCTCCCCGTCCGCCGAGCGCCTCGCGAGGAATCTGCCGGTGGACGTCGCCGATTACCTGCCGCTCGATCGTCCCTCGGAGGTCGCGGCGGTGCTCGACGCGCTGCAGCCCAGCGCGCTCGTCTTCAGCAAGCTGGACGTGTGGCCGGAGCTGACGCTGGCTGCCGCCCGGCGCGGCGTGAAGCTGGGCCTGATTTCCGCGACGGTGGCGCCGCACAGCTCCCGGCTGCGCTGGCCGACGCGGCAGTGGTCGGCGCCGGCCTACCGGGCGCTCGACCGCGTCGGCACGATCAGTGAAGAGGATGGCGAGCGCCTCGAGCTGCTGGGGGCTCGCGCAGACGCCATCGCCGTCACCGGGGACACACGGTACGACAGCGTGGCGGAGCGCGCGGCGCGGTTGGACAAGACGCGCGAGCCGCTGGCGCGCCTGGCGTCGACTTCCCCTGAGACGTTTACGATCGTGGCGGGCTCCACGTGGCCGTCCGACGAAGCCGCGCTGTTACCGGCGTTCGCGGATCTGCTGCATCAGCTGCCGACCGCGCGACTGCTCCTCGCCCCGCACGAGCCCCACCCGGATCACCTCGCCGGCA
Source organism: Gemmatimonadales bacterium (assembly GCA_035637435.1). Classification (GTDB taxonomy): domain Bacteria; phylum Gemmatimonadota; class Gemmatimonadetes; order Gemmatimonadales; family GWC2-71-9; genus 20CM-2-65-7. The sequence continues at coordinate 16,583 of DASPXD010000106.1, read as the reverse complement.
TCGCGGAGCGGTTACGCCATCTCAAGCTGCCGCGACCGGTGCGACTGTCGCAGCTGGAGCATGCCAAGGCGGGTCCGGTGATCGTCGTCGATCGCGTCGGGATTCTCGCCGATCTCTATTCCCTCGGCGACGCCGCGTTCGTTGGCGGCGGCTTCCATCGGGCCGGGTTGCACTCGGTGCTCGAGCCGGCCGTGTTCGGCGTGCCGATCACCTTCGGCCCGCACTGGCGCATGAGCCGGGACGCTGCGCTGTTACTCGAGCAGGGAGGCGCCGTCGCGCTGCCGGGTGATGCCCGCCATCCGCTGCACTCACAGTGGCTGGTGTGGCACCACGACCCGGCGGCCCGCCGCAACGCAGGGAACGCGGCGAAGCAGGTGGTGGCGGACGGCCGCGGGGCGTCGGAACGGACGACCGCGCTCGTACGGGGGCTCGTCCGGAGTTGAGAGCCGTCGCGACGTCGATTGGGCCCACCCTTCAGGGTGGGAACATCATAAGCGGGCACGTAGTCTCTTGCTTTCTTATCGGACTGGTCGCGGCATGTAACCGTAACTCTTCCTCAATCGCCACCCTCTGGCATGACGAGACGGGTTACCGGTGGCGCGCACTCGACGTCCCCCGCACCGGGCTCACCCCCGGATTCACGCTGCTCGGTCCGTCGCAGACCGGCATCGCGTTCACCAACACCGTCAGTGATTCCCTGCTCGTGCACAATCGCCAGCTCGCGCAAGGCGCGGGCGTGTGTCTCGCCGATGTGGATGGCGATGGCCGTCCTGATGTCTTCCTGGCCCGCACGGAAGGTCCGAGCGCGCTGTATCGCAATCTCGGCGACTGGCGGTTCGCAGACGTCACGGTGAGTGCCGGCGTCGCGGCGCCGGGCCGCTATGCGACAGGATGCGCCTTTGCCGACGTCGACGGCGACGGCGACCAGGATCTCCTGCTCGTCTCCCTCGGCGGGCCGAACGCGTTGTTCGTGAACGACGGAAAGGGCCATTTCATGGAGCAGACCGCAGGCCTCACGGACAGGGCGGGCAGTATGACGATCGCGGTCACCGACGTGGATGGCGATGGCGATCTCGATCTGTACATAGCCAACAACAAGGCCTACACGACGCTCGACCGGATGTCGCCCCAGGAGCGGGCGTTCAGCAACGTCACCCGGCAGCTCGGACCGCGTCACTACGAGGTGAGAGAGCAGTACCGCCGCGACTACAGGGTGGTGGATCGTGAAGACCTGGGCGGGATCAGCCTCCAGCAGCGTGCCGATCCGGACTTCTTCTACCTGAACGATGGCGCCGGGCACTTTGTCCGCGAGCCCATGGCGCACAATCCCCGCTTCGTGGACGACCGGGGGGTGCCCTTGGCGGAAGAGCGTGAGGACTTCGGACTCGCGGCCGTGTTCGCCGATCTCAATGGCGACGGCGCGCCCGACCTCTATGTCGCCAACGATTTCGAAGATCCCGACGAGTGCTGGATCAATGACGGCCACGGGCGGTTTCGACTGATTCCCTGGTACGCCATGCGCGCGACGAGCAACTCCGGCATGGCGGTCGCAGTCGGGGACGTGAATCGCGACGGCTATCCCGATCTGTTCGAAGTGGACATGATGAGCGCCGACACGCGCCGCCTCAAGACGCAGATCCCGACGCACACAGCGGTAGTGAAGCAGCCGGGGATCGGGGACGACCGGCCGCAAATGCAGCGCAATACGCTCCAGTTGAACCGCGGCGATGGGACATTCGCCGAAGTCGCCCGGTTTGCGGGGGTGGGCCGCTCGGGATGGTCCTGGTCTACGGTCTTCCTTGACGTGGATCTCGACGGGTGGGAAGACATTCTCATCGGCACCGGACACATCTGGGATGTGATGGACGGCGACACGCAGTACCGGCTGCGCCGCACGCTGCATCAAATCGACTGGCGGCGCATGCTGTTCGAATACCCGCGTCTCGAGCTGCCGAACGTCGCGTTCCGCAATCGCGGCGACCTGACGTTCGAAGACGCTAGCAAGACGTGGCACTTCGATATCGGCGATGACATCTCGCACGGCATGGCGCTGGCGGACCTGGATGGCGACGGCGATCTCGACGTGGTGATCAACCGGCTCGGCCAGCCCGCGGCCGTCCTCCGGAACGATGCCACGGCGCCACGAATCGCTGTTCGCCTGCGCGGCGCCGCGCCGAACACCGCGGGCATCGGCAGCCGCGTGCGGGTGCTGGGCGGTCCTGCGCCGTTGCAGCAACGCGAAATGGTGGCCGGCGGGCTGTACCTGTCGAGCTCCGACGCGAGCCTGACGTTCGCCACCGGCGCCGCGGCGCATGTCCGAATCGAAGTCGAGTGGCGCGACGGCCGGCGGAGCGCGATCGACAGCGCGGTGCCGAATCGGGAATATGAGATCACCGAGCCCGCCGCAGCGCAGCATTCAGTTCGCACGCACGACGCACGACGTACGACGCACGCGCTCTTCGAAGACGTCTCGTCTCAACTTGGCGGCCATCAACACGTCGAGCCGTTCTTCGATGACTACCAGCGCCAGCCGCTGCTGCCGAACTCCTTCAGCCAGCTCGGTCCTGGCGTTGCATGGGTCGATCTCGATGGCGACGGCAAGGAAGACCTGATCGTCGGCGCGGGACGCACCGGTAGGATCGCATTTTTCCATAACACCGGCACGCGACTGCAGCCGTCGGCCGTGCATCCGCCGCCGGCCCCCGGCGATCTCACCACGATTCTCGGCTGGCCGGACGGACGGGGAGCATCGATCGCGCTCGCCGGTGTGGCCGCCTATGAAGCTGCGAACACGACTGCAGCCCGCACCATGGCGAGCGTCGTCGCGTATTCACCGCGGACTGGTGCGGTGACGCCGTTGATCGGCGGCGACACCGCCAGCGTGGGACCCCTCGCGCTGGCTGACTATGATGGCGACGGCAACCTCGATCTGTTCGTAGGCAGCAGGATCTATCCGGCCGGCTATCCGCTGTCACCGGCGTCGCACCTGTACCACAACCGGGACGGGAAGCTCGTGCTCGACAGCGCGAACACGGCCCTGTTTGCCGGGCTGGGCATGATCTCGGCGGTGCTGTTCTCCGACATCGACGGCGACGGCGATCCCGATCTGCTCCTGGCGATCGAATGGGGCACGATCCGGGTTTTTCTGAACGATCACGGACGATTTACGCCTGCGCAGTTTCCCGGTCTGGCGCGCGTGTACAGTCGCTGGAACGGACTCGCCACCGGCGATCTCGATGGCGACGGCCGGCTCGATATCGTTGCGACGAGCTGGGGCCGAAATACCGACGCTCGCGCGACTGAGACGCGCCCGTTGTTCCTCTTCGTCGGTTTCTTCACCGGACAGGGGCGCCCCGACATCCTCCCGGCCCAGGAAGACCCGCGCATTCACGCGATCGCCCCGCTCTTGACGTTCGACCGGCTCACGCAAGCATTTCCGGGCGCGAGCATGCGACTGCGGACGTTCGCGGCGTATGCCGATGCCGGCGTCGATGGGGTGCTGGGGCCGGCCGCTCCCGAAGCCGCACGCCTCGGCGTGACGACGTTGGATCACATGGTGTTTCTGAATCGCGGCGATCACTTCGAGGCACACCCCCTTCCCGACGCGGCACAACTGGCCCCGGCGTTCTATGCGGGGATAGCCGATTTCAATGGCGACGGAAATGAAGACGTCTTCCTCACGCAAAATTTCTTCGCGACCGAGATCGATACGCCACGCTACGATGCCGGCCGTAGCCTGCTGATGCTTGGAGATGGCAAAGGAGGGCTCGAGCCCGTCGCGGGGCAGAGCTCCGGCCTGGTTGTCTACGGCGAGCAGCGTGGTGCCGCGTATGCGGATTATGACGGAGACGGCCGGCTCGATCTCGCGGTCAGCCAGAACGCCGCCCCGACCCGGCTCTTCCATAATGTCGGCGGGACGCCGGGGCTCCGCGTGCGGTTACTCGGCCCGTCGGGCAACCCCACGGGAATCGGGACGCAATTGCGGCTGCGTTATACGACCGGCGACGGGCCAATGCGCGAAGTCCAGGCAGGCTCGGGCTACTGGTCGCAGAATGGCGCCCTACAAGTTCTGGGACAAGCCGGCGAACCGATCGGTCTCTGGATTCGCTGGCCGGGTCGAGCCCCGCAGATGATTCCCCTAACGAAAGGGCAGCGCGAAGTTATTGCTCGCGCCCCGTTGCCGTAAAAAATCGAGGCGGGATTACTCCCGCCCCGATTGCTGCCTCAACCAGCCGTTACTCTCTCAGTACAAGGTACCACTCAGGAACGACCCGTGAGGCCGCAACGCCTGTAGGGCGCGGTAGCGGTCTTCCACTGTCTCACGCCGTGCTGCACCACCGATCGGCGGCGCCATATCCGGACTGCTTCCTCCACCGAAGGTGTAGATAGCACGCTGGAGGATGTCCAGCTCCTTCGCCGGCACTGGCATATGACGGGGCGTGTTGAGAATCAGCCCATCAACGCGGCGCCGGTTGAAGAACGCCGTCGCACCCTGACCCATGAACTCGATTTCCTGCTCGTAGTGCAGCGCGTCGAGCTTTACCGTGTCCGCGTCTCCGGCAGCAATCGGCGCTAATCCACCCCGGCCGACGCGGCTGTTGTTGATTAGAGTGGCCGCCAGAGCCGGGTTCTGGCTACTACGAATCAAGCCTTCTGCCCAAAGCAGATCGTTCATCTGCTCCGTAAACATCGGGTCCTGGCCTGTGCCGTCATCCGTGGGCAAATCTTCTCCCCGACTCGCCAGCGCGTGATAACGAACGTGTTGCATGTTGCTCTGGTGATACTGACCGCGAGCAGCCGGGAAAATTGCAACCGCGGAGCACGCATAGTCGGTGCCGGCATTCGCCGTTTTGGTTCTCGTGGAGTATCCGTTGAAGTTGTCCTTAGGCCCGTAGCTGCCGTCGCCGACCCGCTTGTCAAGAGATGCGAACGGGCAGGGATTGCCGTTGCTCCCACTATTGCGATGCATGGCCTCGGCAACCGAGGCACCCGACGCGTGATCCTTCTTGAACAGCGCCGTGAACGTCGTCGCCGTGATCGTTCTCACCGTGACGTTTTCCGTGCTATCGATCATCAAATACGAACCTGTGTCGATACCTGCCATGATCGCAGGCGTGGCGGTTACGGGCACGGTATCGGCCGTGACCGCAGCGCTGAGCGTCGTCGGGGCTGGGTGGTTCTTCGCGACGACCCCGGTGAACTGGGTTGGTGTCACCGCCGTCACCGTGACGTACTCACCGTTCTTGCATGGCAGAATATTCGGGCAGCCGATCTCGATCGTTCTTCCCACGATGATCCCGTTCATCGAGAGGGGCGTCACCGCTTGAGCCACGGGGCTTCCTACGATCGCCGTCGTGACCCGCGTATTCGGGTTCTTCACCGTGCCCGGAGCACCCGTCCAGGGATCTTCTTGAGTAAGCGGATCGAGCATTTTTGCAATGCGCGTGTCGACCCGCATGGTGCCGATCGAGTTGCCCCAGTTCTTGACGCACTCCAATCCGCACTCGCGGTTGTTGATGTCGACGTAATAGTCCCAGTGGAATGGCGTTCCCGAGCTGACACCCTGGGATGCGTACGTGACAACCCGGGCCCAGTCGACCGCGGCATTCTCCGCCGCCGAGCGCGGGAACATCGCGAGCAGCTCCGCCTCCGCCGTACGAATCACCTGCTGGATCTGGATATTGGTGTACTCCTGACCCTGCCCGGCGCCCATCCACTCCGGCTCCGTTTTCCAGGTCCGGCTACCGGCGAGTACGTACGCCGAGTCCAACTTTTGGAGCGCGGCGTCGCGCACTTGAGCCCGCGTGCTGAACGCAAGCGCTGTGGGATCCGTCAGATCCGTGTTCTCGTCGAGGATAAACCCTTGGTCGTACATGTTCGCGATGCCCGCGAGCGCGAAACCCTGCAGCATCGTCGCGATCGTCAGCGCTCGAACGGTGTTGGTGTCGGCTGTCGTGCAGTCGTCGTCAAAGCAGAGTCCCGCTTTAATCCGAGTAATGATAAGCGTCCCGGCATTAAGCACGGAGTAATAGCCGTACCATTGCGCCTCGACGGTAGGACCGCCTGCCGCTTCGGGCGCGGTCGCGCTGTTCGTCCAGCCGCAGCGGGAGGCACAATCGGATCCGACCGAGCTGTAGAACCGGATTGCCGCATTGTTCCACGACGCGGTGTAATTGTCCGCCATGGCCGTCAACGGCATGACCTGATAGTTGTCGCGCGTTCCGACCCAGTTCTGAATCGCACCGGCCATGAGCTGCGTCAGCCCCTCCGGCGTTCCAAACGCCCGCTTGGTGTCCGGGGCGTTGGGATTCGTCGTGTTCATGTCGCATCCACCAGTCAGCACCGCGGCCGTCACGAGCACGGCGAGAGTCGACGCCCGCAGCATGGCAATCTCTCGAAATGAGCGCATTGGGGTCGCCTCCTAGTAGGTGATCTCGACGACGGCCGAGTAGGTCCGGAACTGTGGATACTGGAACCAGTCCATCCTGACCTGGAACGGGTCGCCGAAGAGGCCCGAGACCTCCGGGTCCAGCCCCGAGTATTTCGTGATCTTAAACAGGTTCCGGCCGATGATCCCGAGCCGCACTTCCGACAGCGCGTGCAGCCCGATCGACCGCAGCTGACTGCGTGAGAAGGTGTATTGCACGCTCAGCTCTTTCAGCTTGGCGTACGATGCGTCCTCGATGAAGTAGTCGTTCGGATCGAGACCATTGTAGAACCCTACACCGTAATAGCCGAGCGCCTTGCGCGGGCACGACGGCATCGGATTGGATACGACTCCGCATGTTGCATCGTTTGCCGGCTTGCCGGCCTGATCCTGAACCTTGTCGCGCGTGGCCTGGAACGCCCATTGCCGCGTTCCATTGTACAGATCGCCGCCATGCGACCAATCGAGCAACGCATTCAACGATAGCGGACCGCGAGTGAAGTTGAGGCCAAAGCTCAGATTGAAATCGGGATTGGCATTCCCGATGCGCACGAAGTTATCGGTGATGGCACAACTGCCGGCTACCCCGGGCAGTTTGCAATACACGTACTTGATGGCTCGCTCGTTCGGCGTGCCGTACGCGCTCTTGCGGACGACGTAGCCATCTTCGTTGATCATCACCGAGTCGGGACTCCACCTCTGGCCGGGGCCTCGCAGCGCCGCCTTGGCGGGATCGTCATAGAGCTCGCTGACGTTCCGCACCCAGTGGTTGCCGTACATCACGCCGAGGTCGGAGCCCTTCCCGAGGAAGAACGTGCGGGGCATCTGCTCGAAGCCATATTGCCGCTCCCCGAGCGGCCAATCCGTAATCACCTGCCGGGTGCGGTCGCCCACGATATTGAGGGTCAGGTTCGTGCGGGCGTTGTTGATCAGGCGGGCGGCGAACGTCAATTCATGCGTGCGCGAACGGAGTGCCGAGATGTTCTGCCACTGTTGGTTGAATCCACCGCCGGCAGGGGTCTCCTCCGGTGGCGCCCCGGCGACGGACAGGTTCACCAGCAGAATCTGGTCCTTGGTGTGCTTCTGAGAGTACGTGTACTCGAGGCTATACCGGGAACCGCCGAACTCCAGGTTCGTGCCGAGCTCGAGCTCGGCCGAGCGGGCGGGCTTCAGGAACGGATTGCCCAGGATCGACGGGATGTTGAATCCGCTGTTCGAGATCTGCACGATCTCGTAGCGACAATCGAAGCAGGGCCGCAGACCGGCGGTGCCGTAGGACGCGCGCAGCCGGAATTCATCGATCCCGGGGAGTTTCACGTCCTCCCCCAACCGCCACGCACCAGACAGCCGGTAGTAGGTGGCCCAGCGATTCTCCGGCCCGAACAACGAAGACGCGTCGCGCCGGATCAGCCCGTCGAGGATGTATCGATCGTTGATGTCGAACGTGGTCACGCCGTAAAAATTCTCGTTGCGGATCCGTTGGTCCCACGAATTGGCGGTTAAGGACGTCGGATCAGTCGCGTAGAACTCCGGCACGCCGCCCTGCTTGAACGATCCCGCATTGGTCGTCACCATCTGGTTGCGCTGGTCCTCGAAAATCGCGGCGACCTTGGTCGTGTTCGTGATGTTGGATCCGAAATGCCGCACGCTCGTGAGCGTCACCGTGGCGTTGGATTGCCAGTCGTTGCGCGACGAATCCGTCAGCCCGCCTTTCGTGGGCGTCCCCGACGAGGTGTAGTAGCCGAAATTGCGCAGATCCTTGTATTGATAGCCTTCCTGGTCGAAGCCGATGCTCCCTTCGGCTTGCAGCCAGTTGTTCATGCGCCAGCGCATCTTGGCGGCACCGGTGAAACGGTTGCGGTCCGCGTTGATGTGGCGATTCGCGAGATCGTAGAGCGGGTTGAAGTCGTTGGCGACGTCGGCGCCCAGCGGAATCTTCGCGATGTAAGGCGAGCCGTCGGGGTTGCAGCACGCTTTGATGTTGACGTCGGGCTGGAGGAACATCAGCCCGTAGAATGGGCCGTTTTGCCCTTCCGCGGCGCGCCCGTTGGTCGACCGGCCATAGAACGAGCTGAACGAAGCGTCGACATTCGAGCGCAGCTGGTGATCGACGTTGACCCGGAAGTTCTGGCGTGTGTAGCCACCCAACCCAAAGATCACACCCTGGTTACGGTTGTTCTCGAACGACACGTTGTAATTCGTATTGCCCTGCCGCTGCCCGACTGAGGTGTATGCCGTCGTGAACAACCCGCTCTGCACGAGCGCGTTCCAGTGATCGTAGTAGACCTTGAACGGATTGTTCGCGATCTGATCGGCCTTCACCTGGCGAGCGCCGTCCGCATCCAGGACGTAATCGCCATTGGCGTCGACTTCCCACGCATTCGAGTGGGAGAACTCCAGCCGGCTCGGCATGTTGTTGCTGCCTGCTTCGACGCGGGTCGTCACGCGCAGTCCACCGTCAGGCAGGTTATCGCCGCGCCTGGTGAACACCTGCACCACACCGTTCGCCGCGTCGGAGCCATACAGCGACGAGGCCGCCGCGCCCTTCACCACTTCCACGCGCTCCACGTCCTGGCCCGACACGTCGGCGAGGCCGAAGCGCGTGATGACGCCGTCGACGATGATGAGCGGATCCTGACGCCCGCTGATGCTCGTCGCGCCGCGCAGCCGCAGCGACGGCTCGCCGCCCGGCTGCGCTGAATTCGGCACGAGACGCACGCCGGCGATTTTGCCCGCGACAGCGGCCAGGGCGCTCTGACCCGGGACCGCCTGGAGCTGCTCATCGGTGACGCGTGCCACCGCGAAGGGCAGCTTCTTCAGTGAGGTCGCCTCACCAACGCCGGTGACGACGACTTCCTCGAGCCGTAACGGATCGGCCGACAGCTCGAAGTTCTGTTCCTGCTCGCCTTGCGACAGCGTGATGGTGCGCACGACGGGCTTGTGGCCGATGTAGCGCGCCGTCAGTACGACCTGCTGACCCCGGGCAGCCTCCGCTCCGATGGAGATGGAGTACGTCCCGTTCTGGGCCGTGACGGCTCCCAGATTTGTGTTCGCCACGATGACGTTGGCGCCGCCCAACGGCTCACCCGTCTGCGCCGTAACACGGCCCTTGATCACTGCGGCCTGTTGCGCGCAGAGCGGCGTGCCGCTGAGCGCTAGCATCGCTGCCGTCGCCCATGCGACGAGCGGCGTACCCGACTTGAGAACGCGCATAAGCTGCCTCTGGTTGGAAGAGAGGACGCGGAAGGAACGGCACTTCGCAGAATCGTCGAACGACATCACCGACCCCCTGGGTCCACGTCCGACAGGCGGACGTGACGGCCATCAGACTTTGGAGGCTCAGCCCTGGCAAACTAGCGCCAGTAGTTCCATACTACGCGGTATCGTGAGTCGCGCTAGAGGGGTCTGCGTTAGCGTCGGGTTGCTGGTTGGACTGGTCGGGACGACCATTCCCAGGCCTTCCAGCGCCCAAACCCTCCGTGCCCGAGTCATCGATAGCGAGCTGGGAAACCCCGTGCCCGGGGCTGCCGTGCGCATCGGGAAGGACGGCCCCACGCTGACCACCGACTCCGCAGGGCGTGTGGTGGGAGAGCATCTGCCCGTCGGGTGGACCGAAATTACCATAAAACGTATCGGGTATGAGCCCGGCGTCTTTGACCTTCGTATTCCCGATTCGGGATCTATCGAAGGCGTATTCCCGCTCGACTTCAACGGCTACCTGTTACCGGCGGTCGTCGTGGAGGCGCATGCGGAAGCGCTCTCCCCACGCTACACCGATTTTGAACGGAGGCGCCACCGCGCGCTCGGCGCCTACCTCCGCTGGGACGAATTACAGAAGAAAGGATACAGCTCGGTGGGCGACGCCCTGCGCACGGTACGCGGCGTGCGGATCCAATGCAACCAGCAGGAATTCGAATGCAATGCCGTCATGGTGCGAACGCCGCAGTGCACACCGACGTGGTATATCGACGGCGTCGAAGCGCGTTCCTTTCATGCAAACACGCCCATCGCGGACATCTACGGTATCGAGGTCTATCGCGGGGCCGGCGAGATACCGGCTGAGTTCGCCGGGTCGAATGCTGGATGCGGCGTGATTGTGATGTGGACGAAATCGAAACCCTATCGCTGATTAGGGCGCCCGTCCCCCGCCCGGCACCACCACCCCTTCAAACGTCACCGATCGCGGGCTGATCACGCCCGCCGTCAGCGCCGTCACGAGCAGATCGCTCCAACGGCTGCGCACCTTGATGCGCAGATTTGCGATGCGCGCCCCCGTCCCCACCTGACCGGCGAGCACGTCCTCGGCGTTGGGTCGCGACGCCCCGGCCAACCCCCAGAGCAGGAAGACGGGGTGCTTGGTCACACGGAATGGCGCACCCTGCGGCGGGCTTTGCGCGGGCTCGGCAAGGGAGGTCGGGACGCCGAGATCCCTGGCATCGAACGTCAGGGCGCAGCCGCTCACCGTGAGGGCCAGCGCTGCGAGGCCCACGCGCGTTACAGGACGAATCACGAATCTCCCGGGAAGCAAAAGGGGCGCGCCCCCCGCAGGGTACGGCGCGCCCCAAAGCTACAGCGTCTTACATCCCGATGGGAGCCTTGAGGGCAACGTGGGCGCCGATGCCGAGGACGCCGGCAGTCGTGCCGTTGTCGAGCTTCTCGGAATCGTAGGCCAGATGCAGCCCCAGCATGCCGAAGCCGACGTTCGCCCCAAGCACCCAGCCGATGTTCGACTCCGTAGAGCCGCCGCTCGGCTTGTGCCAGCGGTTGGAAATCGAAACATAGGGCTCGATGTTGATGCCGGGCGTCGGCACGTTCACGCTGAGGCCGGCACCGGCGAGGATGTTGGTCGTCTTGGGAATGGTGGTGCCGGAGATAGCGCCGGCCGTCCCCGCGCCCAACTGGATATTCAGCGCGATCGGAATCAGGCTCCCGCCGATGGCCCGGAACTGCGCGACGCCACCGACCGAGGTCGTGCTGGCGGGGGCCCCTTTCGGCTTCCAACTCGCAACACCGGCCGTGAAGCTGATGTTGGCCAGCCCGAGCGTGGCGCGCGCGCCGAATGCGGTGCCCTTGCCTGCGTCGCTGTTCGGCAAGCCCAGATCGCCGTTCACGGTGATCCCGCTGCCGCCCTTCGGATTATTCCACGCCGGCATGCCCTGCCACTGCGCTGCCGCGGGCATCGCCACGCAAGCGATCAGCCCGATGATTACCGCAAGTCGCTTCATTCGTATCCTCCAAGGTCAATGATCATTGATCAATGATCATTGATCATTGATCTGGGCTCCTACGGTAGGAAAACGCTTTCACCAAGTCAATCCGTGTCGTCCTAATGCACCCACACGGCGCTAAGTGACACACCCTCCAGGTCACCCAGTCCCGCGCTGATGCGGGCATCGAACCGTGGCGACAGCCGGAAATCGGCGCCCAAGCCGAGATCGAACAGGAATTTGGAGTTGCTGTTTCCCGCCACGAAGAACCCGGTCGGCTGAGCGTAGGGCACGATGCTGATCTTGGAACCCTGCGGATCGAGCCGGCGCCCGAGCGACAAGCCGATCGGCACGATGAGCGCGGAGTTGCCGCTGACAAACTGCCCGCCGACTCCGACGATCAGCGCGCCATCGAGTGGGAAGTCGGCTGTGTGGGACACGACGCGCTGGCGCGCCTCGGTGCCGAGTAACAGGATCGCGTTGCCGGTGCCACCGGGATCGAAGATGCCGCCCCGAAAGCCGAGGTCGAACTTGCCGCTCGAGACCCGGTAGGCACCCTCGAACGCGGTGCCGCCCCCGTCCGGAAAGCTGATGACGGCTCCGAACTCGGATCTGGTGAACGCGCGGTAGGGTGCGTTGAAGCTTGGGACGCCTGTCGCTTGCGCATGGGCCTCGGAGACCAATGCGGCGCCAACGAACAGCAGACAGCCCGTGCGGAACCACCGCATGCCAGCTCCTCGAGATGTGGTGCGAAGGTTACCCGACGAACAGCGCGGCGTTCCGGAGGCTTGTCCTGTAAGGATCCGGAACGCCGCGCCACTAGCGAAGGCTTAGTGCCAGAGTGAAATGCCGATGCGGCCGCCGATGGCGATGTAATCCGCGTAGGCCGGCGCGAGTGCAGTACTGGACGACACCCATTGGATGCCGACCTCATAACGCCAGGCCGCACCTTCGTACGGCTTCCGCCAGCCGACGCCGCCTTCGAGCTTCACGGCCGTACCGCTGCCGGCACCTAAATCGCCCAGCACGAGTCCGGCCCCACCGGTGAAATACATTCCGCGCCGGTGACCGCCGCTGCTGTTGGCATACAGCATGTTGATGCCGGGGGTGAAGACGTAGGCAGTGGTCCCACCCACCGTGCTGAAGTTCAGACTCAACCGCGGCTCCCACATCATTTTGCTACCAGCGCGCGGCACGAAGCCGATACGCAGATCGAGTGGCGTCACGATCACGATGCCGCCGGAAACGCCGGTGACATTCGAGCTGAAATAGGCCGCGCCGACGTCGACGCCGAACTCGTGTTTGGGGCCACCACTCGCGGCGGCCGGGCGCCGCTGAGCATGGCTCGCTGCGGGGAGCGACAGCGCGAACGCCGCCAAAACCATCCCGCCGAAGAGCTTCCGCATACCGAGGACCTCCAGTTGGGGTGGTGAAAACCGCCACATCGTTAAGAACCACGACATTCTCTGTCAAGCGTGCGGCCGTCAGAAAAGCCGATGGCCCGTCAGCTAGACTGCTGACGGGCCATCGTTTACACACGCCCCCGTGACGCGGCTCACGCCGCTTGAGGTCGGAGTACTGTGCTGCCGAGCTTACTTCTTGCCACCCAGCGGGAACTGGACGCCCACCGTAATCGGAAGCCGCGCGAACGTCAGGTCGAACGCCTTCTGCGTTAGATAGCGGGCTTCCACGAACAAGCTCATCGAGCTCATCGGGAAGCGGATTCCAGCACCGCCGCCAAACCCGACGGATGTCTTTGACGTGTCTTGGCCGCCGCTGCTGACTTTCGTGTTATAGAAGCCCACGCCACCGAGAATGTAGGGCTTGATGCTTCCGGCGGTCGAGAACGGATAGACGATGCTGACCATGCCGCCGAGCAGCTTGGTGTTGCCGTCAATGCCCGTCTGATGGCTGGTCTGCGTGTACGAACCTTCGACGCGGAGACGGACCGGAGCGGTCCCGAGCGCGAAGCCAGCGCCTACGCCGAAGTGAAAGCCTGCCTTGTCGCCGTAAACGGCCTTGTCCCCATAATCACTCATGGGCAGCGTGAGACCGACACCCACACCGAGCGTCGTGCCGCTCTGCGCCGCCACCGGCCGGGCTACTGCCATGGTAAAGCCCGCCGCTGCAAGCACTGCCAAGCCAATGCGCTTCATGTCCCGCCTCCTAGGAGAAGTGCTACACAAGACGACACAGAACCGAGAGGTGCCCTAAACAGGGCTAACTAGCCGGGTCTACGGTTGGAAAAAGTGTTGCAGAAGTCAATAGTCCGCTGTACTCGCCTTCCGGGCAACGACATGGACCCTGTCCGCGACCACCTGGAGAAAGCCCCCTTCGACGCGCAATCTGGTGAAATCCCCTGACCGGCTGACTTTCACAATTCCCTTGCCCAACAGGGTCATAAACGGGGCATGGCGGGGAAGAATCCCCACCAATCCGTCATACGCGGGCGCCACGACGGCATCCGCCTCGCCCTCGAAAACCGCGCGCTCAGCCGAAATGACCGATACGTGCATCAGGCCGACGCCATTTTCTTGGCCTGCGCCACGACGTCCTCGATCCCGCCCTGCATGTAAAACGCCTGCTCGGGCAGCTGGTCGAACTCGCCGGCGACGACCCGCTCGAACGACGCGATTGTATCCTCGAGCTTCACGTACTTCCCCTCCAGCCCCGTGAACTGGGAGGCCACGAAGAACGGCTGCGACAGGAAGCGCTGCACCCGTCGCGCCCGCCCGACCAGCAGCTTGTCCTCCTCCGACAGCTCGTCCATGCCCAGAATCGCGATGATGTCCTGCACATCCTTGTAGCGCTGCAGAATGCGCTGCACCTCGACGGCGACCTTGTAGTGACGCTCACCGAGGTATTGCGCATCGAGAATGCGGCTCGACGAAGACAGCGGGTTCACCGCGGGATAGATGCCCAGCTCGACAATCGCGCGGTCCAACACGACCGTGGCATCGAGATGGGAGAATGCGGTCGCGGGCGCCGGATCGGTCAAATCGTCCGCCGGCACGTAAATCGCCTGCACCGACGTGATCGAGCCTTTCTTCGTCGACGTGATGCGCTCCTGCAATTCCCCCATCTCCGTCGCCAGGGTTGGCTGATAGCCGACGGCTGACGGCATTCTGCCCAGCAGAGCGGATACTTCGGACCCGGCCTGCGTGAACCGGAAGATGTTGTCGATGAAGACGAGCACGTCCTGGCCTTCGACGTCGCGGAAGTATTCGGCGACGGTGAGACCCGTCAGGCCGACGCGCAGCCGCGCACCTGGCGGCTCGTTCATCTGACCGTAGATCAGCGCGACGTTTTCGAGAATGTTCGCTTCGCGGAACTCGAGGTACAGATCGTTGCCCTCGCGCGTCCGCTCGCCCACGCCACAGAACACCGACTTCCCGCCGTGCGCCTTCGCGACGTTGTTGATCAGCTCCTGAATGACGACGGTCTTGCCGACGCCGGCGCCACCGAAGAGTCCGATCTTTCCGCCTTTGACGAACGGCGCGATGAGATCGATGACCTTGATGCCGGTCTCGAACACTTGCGTCTTGGGCTCGAGATCGACGAAGGCCGGCGTGCCGCGGTGAATCGGCCAGCGCTCGGCATCCTTGGGAATCGGCGCGCCTTCGTCCACCGGCTCGCCGATCACGTTCAGAATCCTCCCCAGCGCGGCCTTGCCGACGGGGACCGTGATGGGCTGGCCCGTGTCGACGACTTCCATGCCGCGCACGATGCCGTCGGTGGAGCTCATCGCGACCGCGCGGACCTGGTTGCGGCCGATGTGCTGTTCGACTTCGGCGACGAGCTGGCCCGAGTCCAGCTTGACCGTGACGGCGTTGTAGAGCTCGGGCAGCTGCTCCGGCTCGAACTCGACGTCGATGACTGGTCCAATGACCTGCACAATTTTGCCAACGCTACGCTTCTGTTCACTGGTCTTCGTTGCCATCCGGACTCCTGAGTTGTCGGTCATCGGTCATCGGTCATCAGGTCCGATAACCGAAAACCGATTACCGATGACTTAGCCTTTCAGCGCTTCCGCCCCCCCAACGATCTCCGCCAACTCCTGAGTTATCTGAGCTTGCCTTGCACGATTGAACGTGCGCTGCAGGATGGTGAGCATGTCGCTGCCGGCATCGGTCGCATTCTTCATCGCCGTGCGCCGCGCGCCGTGCTCGGCGGCGGCCGTCTCGACGAGCGCGCGATAGAACTGGTTCTGCACGTAGAGAGGAAGCAGCTCGTCGAGGATTTCCTCGGCGGAGGGCTTCAGGATGTAATTGACCGCCGCAGTTTTCTTTTGACCGTCCGACCGCCGCCGTTCGGGGGGAGCCACCGGCAGCACTCGCAACGTCGTCGGCGGCGTCGACACCGCACTGTTGAACTTCGCGAAGACGATGTCCACCGCGTCCAGATCGCCGGCCGAGAAGCGGTCCATCAGCGGCTTGGCGAGCTGGGCCGCGTGCTCGAGCGTCGGCCGGTCGCCGATGTCGACGCGCTGCGAGGCGACATTGCGCTTGGTGAACTTGAAGTAGCCGACGCCTTTCTTCCCGACGAGATGCAGCTCGGTGTGGGTGTCCTGCGCCTCGAGCTCCTCCAGCCGCCGCCGCGCCTCGCGGATCAGGTTCGAGTTGAACGCGCCGCACAGCCCGCGGTTCGAGGTGATCAGCAACAGTGCGGAGCGGCGCACGCCCGCGCCACGCCCGGTGTGGCCGGGCTGGCGCAGCAGAGGAAACCGCTCCGCGAGCTCTGGCGAGTACAGCTCGCCGATCACCTCGGCGAGCGCCTGCGCGTACGGGCGCGCGCCCACCACGCGATCTTGGGCGCGCTTCAGCTTCGACGTGGAGACGAGCTCCATCGTCTTGGTGATTTTCTTGGTATTCTGCACCGAGCGGATGCGCCGCTTCAGCTCGCGGGGCTTCGCCATTAGAGCGCCTTGTACTCCTCGATCGCCTTGCGCA
>DASPXD010000105.1:0-2062 GCA_035637435.1 Gemmatimonadales bacterium | reverse complement strand
CGTACGATGTGTTCTATTTGCGGCCCACGAATGGGCGTGCCGAAGATCAGGAGCGCCGCAATCACGCGACTCAATACATCTCGTATCCCGATTGGACATGGTCCCGACTTCGCCAGGAGACCCCGTCCAAGTACGAGTCGTACGTCGATCTCGAAGCGGACAGGTGGACGAAAATCAGGATCGAGGTGCGCGGCGAACGGGCGCGCCTCTACGTCCATGGCCAGCAACAGCCCGCGCTCATCGTCAACGACGTGAAGTCGGGTGCGAACCGACGGGGCGCGGTCGCGCTGTGGATCGGGGCGGGAACGGTCGCTCACTTCCGGAATCTTATCGTAACGCCAGAATCGGATTCGGCGAGAGCGAAGTGAACGCGATTTCGTTCCTGAACACGATCGGGCAGGACCTCCGCTACGGCATGCGGATCCTTCGAAGGAACCCGACATTCGCGCTCGTGGCGATCCTGGCCCTGGCGCTCGGCACCGGCGCCAACGCGGCGATTTTCCAGCTCGTCAACGCGCTCCGTCTCCGCTCGCTTCCAGTAGAGAAGCCACATGAGCTCGTGTCGATCGGGATCGACCAGCACGCTAAAGGGCGGGTGGGCAGGGCGTATCCGGGCCGCGCGATTTTCACCGAGCCGCTGTGGCAGGAGATCCGCTCGCAGCAACAGGCCTTCTCATCGCTGCTCGCCTGGGGCAACGGCATATGGGATCTCTCCACCGAAGGAGAAGCCGTTTTGGCGAATGGGTTCTACGTCAGCGGAAGTTTCTTCGACGCGCTTGGGGTGCACGCTCACATCGGTCGGCTGTTCACGGAGCTAGACGATCAAAGGGGATGCGGCTCGCCCGGCGTGGTGTTGTCGCATGGGTTCTGGCAGGGACGGCTCGGAGGCCACCTGAGTGTGATCGGGCAGACGATCATGCTCGACCGACGTCCGTTCCAGGTGCTCGGGGTCACGCCGCCGGGCTTCTTCGGTGTGGAGGTCGGCCGCACGTTCGACGTGGCATTCCCGCTATGCGCCGAGCCGCTGCTGCGCGGTCAACAGGCCGGAACCGGCCGGCGTGCCGTCTGGTGGCTCGACATCATGGGACGTCTGAAGCCGGGTTGGACGATGGAACGCGCCCAGGCACAGGTCGCCGCCATTTCCCCCGGGGTGTTCCAGGCAACGGTGCCGCCGACATACAGCGCCGACTGGGCGAAGAACTACACGTCGTTCACGCTCTCCGCGAGACCTGCCAGTAGCGGCGTGTCGAACCTGCGGAGCAGGTATGCGACTCAGCTGTGGGCGCTGCTTGCCGCCACCGGCCTCGTCCTGCTGCTCACCTGCCTCAATCTCGCGAACCTGATGCTGGCGCGCTCCACCGCTCGCGGCCGGGAGGTTGCCGTGCGTCTGGCGATTGGCGCGTCGCGGCGCCGCCTGGTCCGTCAGATGCTGTCCGAGAGCGTACTGCTCGCCGGATTGGGCGCCATGGGCGGGCTGCTGCTCGCCCACTGGATGAGCCAGACGCTGGTGATGTTCCTCAACGGGCGCGGCGGCGGAATTTTCGTGGACCTGACGCCAGACTGGCGCGTGTTTGCGTTCATGGCCACGGTCACCGTCTGCACGTGCGTGCTGTTCGGCCTCAGCCCGGCGCTCAAGGCCACTCGCCGTGACCTGGCGAATAGCATGCAGCCCGGCGGCCGATCGTCGACCGAAGGACACGAGGCGCTCGCGTTGCGGCGCGGGCTCGTGGTCGTGCAGGTCGCGCTCTCGATGGTGCTCGTAGTCGGCGCGCTGCTCTTCGGCCGCACCTTGAAAAACCTCGGCGCGGTAGAACTGGGCTTCGATCCTGACGTGGAGGTAGTGGCTGTCGATCTGAGCCACACCGCGGTACGACCCGAGGCGCGGACTCAGACCTTCGCCGCCATCGTCACGCGCCTCCACCAGGTCCCCGGCGTTCGCCACGCCGCCGAGGCATTGATCGTGCCGCTCAGCGGCAGTGATTGGAACGGTCGCATCGTCACGGGCGGCGCGGTGCAGGACGGCGACGTGCACTTCAACGAAGTCGGCGGCAACTACTTCCGC
>DASPXD010000104.1:0-45601 GCA_035637435.1 Gemmatimonadales bacterium | reverse complement strand
CGTGCGCGGCCAGTCATCGAGCCTCGTCTGGAACGAGCGCGGACCTTGCTGCGTCTCGACCCGCCAATGGCGAATCTCGACTTCCTCATCGATCTCGAGCACCCGCGTCACCTCGAACACGAACCCCGCCACCGCGAGCGCCACCTCCAGCGCCGCGCGGGAGCGCGCGTCGAGGTCCGCCGGATCCCGGACGAAGGCGAACTCCTCCTCGTCGGCATCCCGCAGCGACAGGTACCGCGCGGGCTCCGTCCACGGAAAGCAGCGCCGCACGGAAACTGCCCGCTCGCTGTCGTCTCGCACTGCCCACAACGAACCATCATCTCGCCATTCCAAAACCAACGCCTGCATTTTCTCCGCCACGACCAGCGTCATAGAGCCTCCTTTCTATTGGAGCTGCAGCTGCAGCTCGTATAAGCGCCGGTACATCCCATCTGTTTTCGCGAGCAGCTCGGCATGCGTGCCGTGCTCCACCAGCCGGCCGTCCTCGATCACGAACAACCGCGACGCCTTGCGCAGCGTCGAGAGCCGGTGCGCGATGGCGAACACGGTGCGTCCGGCCACCAGTCGCTCGAGCGCCTGCTGGATCTCACGCTCCGTCTCCGTATCCACGCTGCTCGTCGCCTCATCCAAAATGAGGATCCGCGGATCGTGCAGGATCGCGCGCGCGATCGAGACGCGCTGGCGCTCCCCGCCCGACAGCGTGTGCCCCCGCTCCCCCACCACCGTGTCGTAGCCGTGCTGCAGCTTGGTGATGAAGTCGTGCGCATTTGCCGCCTGCGCCGCCGCGACCACCTGGCCGAGCGGCGCCTCCGGCAAGCCGTAGCGGATGTTCTCCAGCACCGTACCGTGGAAGAGGTACGGATCCTGGAGCACCATCCCGATCTGCCGGCGGTAGTGCCCCGTATCGAGCCGCCGGATATCGATCCCGTCGACTCGAATCGTTCCCCCGCTCACGTCGTAGAAGCGCGCGATCAGGTTCACGATCGTGGTCTTGCCGCCGCCCGATGGGCCGACGAGCCCGATCAGCTCGCCGGGCGCGGCGTCGAAGCTCACGCCGCGCAGCACCTGCCGGACACCGTCGTACCCGAACGTCA
This sequence comes from Gemmatimonadales bacterium, assembly GCA_035637435.1. Classification (GTDB taxonomy): domain Bacteria; phylum Gemmatimonadota; class Gemmatimonadetes; order Gemmatimonadales; family GWC2-71-9; genus 20CM-2-65-7. Next base: position 44,507 of record DASPXD010000104.1, on the reverse strand, counting down.
CGTGCTCGAACGTCACCCGGCCGTGCACCGGCTCCAGCCGCACGGGCTCCGGCACGTCGCGGATCTCGGGCTCGGTATCGAGCACCTCGAACACGCGATGCGCCGACGTCGTCGCCCGGTTGATCGTCCGCGCCATCTGCCCGATCACTTCGATCGGCGCCGCGAACATCGTCGTGTACAGCAGGAACGAAACGAACGTCCCCACCGGCAGCTGCGCCCCATCACCCAGCAGGCGCGGCACCGCGAATACCCACACCGCGACCGTCATTGCGTGCACACCAAGCATCAGCAGCGGCCAAAACTTGGTCCATGACGCGTGAATGCGGTTGAATTCAGCGGTCACGTCCTCGTTGCGCTCACCAAAGCGCCCGATCTCCCGCTGCTCCTGGTTAAACGCCTTGACCACCCGGATGCCGGGAATCGTGTCCGACAACACGTCCGTCACCCGCGACCACTTACGCCACGCCCGGATGAACAGCCGCGTGATCTCTTCGCTGTGCCGATAGATCAGCCAGCAGAACAGCGGCACCGGCAGGGTCATCACCAAGCCGAGTCTCCAGTCGAGCGAAAGCAAGACTGTTCCAAGTCCCAAGAGCATCACGAGCGACAACGACACATCCACGACGCCGAACGCCAGGAAGTCCCAGAGCCGGTCGGTGTCGGCCGACACGCGCGTGATCAGGCTGCCCGTGCGCTTGCGCGAGAAGAACGCCAGCGACAACCGCTGGATGTGCTCGTACAGCTCGGCACGCAGGTCGCGGGCGACCCACTCGCCGATGATCGACATCAGGCGCAACCGTATGTGCACCGCCGGCTGGCGCACGAGGTAGACGAGCGCCATCGCCGCCACCGCCAGCCACGCAATCGTGGCGGCGCGCGCGAGCGATAAGGCCCCCGCCTGTGCTGGGCGCACCACGCGATCGATCAGGTGACCCGCGAGATACGGCGGCACCAGGCTGACCAGCGTGATCACGGTTGCGGCCGCCATCCCCAGCGCGAGCTGCCGGCGATAGGGCTTGAGGTAGCCCAGCAACCGGCGGATGACCGCAGTTTGGCGCCCCGACACGAGCGCCTGTGCGTCCCGGATCGGCCGAGCCACGCTCTCGGCGTAGAGCCGATCCGCGTCTACGTCCGCGAGGTGCCGGATGTGGCCGGCGAGCTGCTCCTCGAGCACGAACCGGATGTTCTCGAACGCCCGCCGCTGGCGGTGCGTGTAGCGCAGCAGCGCCAGAGCCGGCTCGCCGGGCGCGCCGAGCAGCGTCAGCGTGTTTGCGGACAATCCCGGTGCCTCCCGGATTGCCTGGATCCGCGCGCGATCGATGACCCGCAGATCCCAGCCCTCGGTCGCCCGATTCGCTACGGCGACGTGCCGCGGACCCAGGGCCAACCACGCCTCAGTGAGCCGCAACCCCTGGTCGAGATCGGCCAGCGCGTACAGCTGGACCGGCGCGCCATGCCAGGCGTGCTCGATCTGCCGCCGCAGCTCGGCTGGGAGCCGGGTCGATTGGGCGGTATAGCGCGCGATGATATGATCGTCGAGATGCTGCAGCGTGCTCATGTCCGTGATCCTCGAGTGATGCGTAACAGAACGGCCTCCCAGGTCTCATGAAGCACCCGGAAGGCCGGATCACGGCGCGAACTGGATCCGATCGACTTCTAGGGTGCTCCCCCACCTCCACCGGCGCCGGCGCTGCCGGACGCAATACGCCCACGCGCGTCGACAAATGGCCCGAGCCGGCACAGCGTGCCCAGCTCTGCCCAGATGCGGCGCAGCATTGGCGAGACGGTGGATTGACGAATCATTTCAGTCCGTGGCCTTTTTTGAGGGTGCTTGAGCAAAGTAAAAAGACGTACGCAGCCCGGCAAGGGGAGGATTCACGATCAATCCAGCACGATAATCCTCCCGCGCGGCGGAATTCCGGGCTCGAGCTCGAGAATCCCGACACTCGGCGGAATCCCGAAACGCGGCGCCCCCGCCCCACCGGGATTCATCACCGTCACCGTCTTATCCACCAGCTCCAGCAGCGGCCGGTGACTATGCCCGAAGATGATGATTTCGGCGTGCGGGAAGGCCTGGTGCAGCTTGGCGGGATTGGGACTGCCGAACTGATCGCCGTGGGTTACCGCGATCGGAAACCCGTCCAGCTCGATCTCGGCGACCTGGGGAAGTTTGGCGCGGATATCGAAGCCGTCGCTGTTGCCGTACACCGCGGTGACCGGCGCCAGTGCCTGCAACTCGACCAGCAGGTCCGGCCGCCCCACATCCCCTCCATGCAGGATGTGGTCGACCTCGCGAAAGACCTCGAACACGCGCGGCCGCAGCATACCGTGCGTATCCGAGATGACGCCAAGTCTCACGGGGCCTGCGACGCCGTCACATAAAAGTTCTCGTCGACGCTCAGCTCGCCTCCCCGGGGCGACGCGTCGAGCGTCTGCCACGCCTCCGTGGGACGCAGTAATCTGGTGCCCAGCCCGGGAATGTTCACGCGCACCGGCATATCGAACCCCGGCACGACGTTCGCCCAGCGATACGACAGCGTGGTGCCCTGCACCCGGTATTCGAGCGCGGGGATCCTGGTCGTGGTGAGGTATTGCGCGAACACCCTGCTGAGATCGATCCCGGCCTCGCGGCTGATGTAGTCTTGGACCTGTCTGCCGGTGACCGTCTGATGATAGAACGTCTTGTTCAGGCCGCGCAGGATATCACGCCACTTCGCGTCGTCGTCGATGATCGCGCGAATCGTGTGCAACATGTTCCCACCCTTGGGATACATGTCGCCTGAGCCTTGCGCGTTCACTCCAAAGGCTGGGACGACGGGCCGGTCGTTCCGCACGCCGGCGCGCGCACCGATCATGTACGCCGCGCCCGCGCTTCTCCCCATCCGGCACTCGGTGTAAATCCCCTCGGCGTAGTTGGCGAAGCTCTCGTGCAGCCACATGTCGGCGTGATCCTGTGCCGAGATGTTGTTGCCCCACCACTCGTGGGCGCTCTCGTGGACGATGATGAAGTCCCACTGCAGACCGAGGCCCGTCCCGGACAAGTCGCGGCCCAGGTAGCCGTTGAGATAATGATTGCCGTAGGCGACGGCGCTCTGATGCTCCATGCCGAGGTGCGGCGTCTCGATCAGCTTGTAGCCGTCGGCATACCAGGGATACGGGCCGAACCAATGCTCGAAGCAACGCAACATCGGAATGACCTGTTGGAACTGATGGCGGGCGGTGTCGGCGTGGTAGTCGAGCGGCCAGAAGTCGAGCGTCAGGCGTCCCGCTTCGCCGTCCAGCGTGTCGCTGAAGTGTGTGTACTGACCTGCATTGATCGTGACGTCATAGGTGTTGATGGGGCTCGTCACGAACCATTCGTACGTCGTGGTGCCGTCGCGGTTCTTTGTCGTGCTGCGCAGCCGCCCGTTCGACACATCGATCAACGGATCCGGCACGGTGATCGCGATGCGCTGGCTATCCGGCTCGTCCGCCAGATAGTCCTTGTTGGGCCACCAGACGCTGGCGCCGAGCCCCTCATTGGCGGTGGCAATCCACTGCCGGCCGAGGCTGTCCATGGGGAACGTGAAGCCGCCGTCCCACGGGAGGCGCCGACCCACGCGCGGCTTGCCATGATACCACACCGTGACCGTGCGAGTCGTACCGGCTCGCTGCGGCGAGGGCAGCGTGACGAAGCACGCGTTGCCATCCCGGCGAAAGGCAAGCGTGCGGCGATCCTGCACGATGCTGTCCACCTGCAGCGGCACTTGCAGGTCGATCTGCATCTCGCGCGCGGGCTGCAGCACGCGATAGATGATGCCATTCCAGCCGCTGATGCTCGAGTCCCGTGGATTCACGCGGGTGTGCAGGTCGTAGAACTGCACGTCCCACCACGCGCGTGCGGGGCCGTTGGAGCCGCGGAGGGTGTCGGCGTGGGTGTAGCGCGTCGTGTCCTGCGCTCCGGGGCGGCGCAGGAGTTCTTCAAATGTCGTATTGAGAATCGGGTACCGCGCCCAATCATGGAAGTCGAAGTGCCACCACTCGCTCGGATTCACCGTGAAGCCTTGCCCCTCGAGCACGCGACGCAGCAACGCGCGGTGCCAGCGTTGCAGCGATGTGCCGCCGGGGAAGTCGGCGTGGGCGCGCGGTGTCGCTTCGTCATACGTGGAAGGCATTTCGACCGGCGCGCCCGTTTGCAGATCGTACAGCGTGATGTCGACCGCGGCGCCGCGATTATGCTTGGAGCCTTTCACGGGGTCGGCCACGAGCCAGCGCGACGCGGCGGGCGTCGCGTCCCAAAAGACCTTCGTCACATGCCACGGCCGGTAGGCATCGTGGATCAGGAGACCGTAGCCGACCGTCCGGAGGATCCGTGCAGCCCGCACGAGCGCGAGGGCGGCGGGACGCTGGAGGAATGCATGGGCCGACGAGTAGAAGATGCTACCGAGAAAGTTGTTGGTCGTCGCGTATCGAATGTCGAGCCGGATCGTCGGATCGAGCACTGCCGGTTCCACCAGATCGGGCGCGACGAACGCGCCACTCTCGGCCGGAGGCGTCAGCGTGCGATCGACGCGCAGTAACTCGGCGACGGGTTGGACGGGCTGGAGCCGCAACTGGCCGCCATCGGCGGGGCCGAGTTGGAGACGTGTCCACCGCCCGAACACCGAGTCCGCCGCGCCCGTCAGCGGCAGATTCACCGAGTCCGCGCGCGCGAACAATGCACCCCCGTCCTCGTACACGTAGACGGTATCGCGGCGGCGCAGGTATGCTCCGATCAGACTGCGCCATGCGGCCGGCGGCGGCGCGGGTTTGGGTGTGAGCGAATCCGAAAGCTGGAGGAGGAGGGCGAGGAAGATCATTCCAAACGTTCGCCTCGCCCTGCCTCCTACGCTAGAACGCCCACCCCGCGAGAATCATGAAGGAACGCGTCTTGTAACTCTCGGAGCTGGTTACGGTGCTGAGCTTCAGATCCGTCAGGCCGTAGACGTAGCGGCCCTCGATCGTGAACGCGCTGCGCGCGCCCAGCCGCGCGCCGCCGCCGATCACTCCGGCGAACGATGTGGACGGGCGGCCGGCGTCCGGACAGGCGTTGTTGCCGGCACGACAGCGCAGCTCGAACGACGCCTGCGGACCGGCGTAGGCGTATGGTGCGATCCCCGGCGAGGGGAACAGGGCACGGACGAACACCGGCACGTCGATGTAGTCCAGCTTGCGCTCGTCGGGTGGTGACGAACTGCTGATGACGCCGCGTTGGGCGTACAGGCCTTCGAACCCGAAGCCGAGCACGTTGCGGCCCGCCCCGAACGACAGACCCAGGGCGAAGCCGCTGCGTGAGTCAAGATTCCCAGGCAGAATCCCGCGGTTGGACACATTGCCGTACGAGAAGCCGCCCTTCACCGCGATGCCGGATTGCGCGGACAGGGCCGCGACCGCGCCCAGCGTGAGGGCGGTGGCGCAGGCGAGCATGCGTTTCATGGTCAGATCCTCCTCATGGGAGGGGCTACACCGGGGGAGTGACCGTCGGTTCCGTGTTCGCGGTGTTCAGATTGCAACGAACACGCGCTCGCCTTTGAATTTCTTCTTGTGCGGATCCCACGGGAAGAAGATCACGACGCGGAACTCGACCTTCGCGTCTGTCGCCGCGCGCGAGAGCCATCTGCCCTTTTGCGTTCCCGTGACCTTCGCCTCCTCGCACACGCCCTGCGGCCCGATCACGATCTGCTGCAGATCGAAATGGATGTCGGGAATGGCGCCGAGCAGCTCCACGTAGAACCGCGTGGCGCCGGCGTGCCCCTCCCACCGCGCGCCCGCTTCGCCGACGACTTCATACACGCAGTCGGGCGTGAGCGTCGCGATCAGTCCCGCGATGTCGCGCTTGTCCTCGGCGATCGAGTGCGCCTTCCACAGCGCACGAACCTCGTGGTACAGCTGCGGGGTGACGTCGCGCGACAGCAGCTCGCGGACGTCGGTCGTCATCCCTGCCACGGCTGGATGAGCCGGATCTCGAGACTCAGGTGATCGACGATGCGCTGGACGATGAAGTCCACGAGCTGACCGATTTCCCGCGGTCGCTGATAGAATCCTGGAGCCGCGGGGAGCACCACCGCACCCGCTTCCGCCGCGAGTGTCATGTTGCGCAGGTGCACGAGCGACAGCGGCGTCTCACGCGGCACGAGCACGAGCTTGCGCCGCTCCTTGAGCGTCACGTCGGCGGCCCGCTCGATCAGCGACCGGCTGGTGCCGTGCGCAATCGCCGCCATCGTGCCCATCGAGCAGGGGCACACCACCATCCCCAGCGTTTTCACCGAACCCGACGCAGGCTCCGCGCCGCGATCCGCGTCGTTGAACAGCCGGACGCACTCCCAGTCGCCCGTCGCCTTTCGCAGCGCGGCTTCGTCCTTGATGCCGCACTCCTCCGCCAGCAGGCGCCAGCCGTGGGTCGAGACGAGCAGCCAGGTCGGCACGTGGTGAGTCGCGAGACTCTCGAGCAACCGCACCGCGTAAGGCGCGCCCGAGGCGCCCGTGATCGCAAGGACGAGCGGATGAGCGGGGGTGGTCACGGCCCGAAACATAGCGTTAATTCGAGCCTATGCTCACACGTACTCGCGTTTTGGCCCTCGCGGCCTTCGTTCCCGGCGTCACCCTCGCGCAGCAGCAAGCGGCTCCTCCCGCAACCACCGCGGCGCTCGCTCCGCCGATGGCCGCGGTGCGCGAGCACCGCTTCGATGAGCACGGCACGGTGCGCATCGATCAGTACTACTGGCTGCGCGATCGCGACAATCCGGAAGTCATCAAGTATCTCCAGGATGAAAACGCGTACACCAAGGCGGTCATGGCGCACACCGAAGCGCTTCAGGATCGCTTGTTCGAGGAGTTGAAGGGTCGCGTACGGCAGAACGACCAGTCCGTTCCCTACCGCCAGGGCGGCTACTTCTACTATACACGCGTCGTGGAGGGCCAAGACTACCCGATCTACGCGCGCAAACGGGGCTCGCTCACGGCACCTGAAGAGATCCTGATCGACGGCAACGCGATGGGCCAGGGCAAGCCGTTTTTCCAGGTGATGGGGTGGCAGGTCAGCTCCGGCGAAGATCTGCTCGCGTTCGCCGTGGATACGATGGGCCGGCGCATCGCGTCGCTGCGCATCAAGAATCTGCGCACCGGCGAGACGCTTCCCGAAGTGATGGAGCATGTCACGGGCAACATGGCGTGGGCCGAAGACAACCGGACGCTGTTCTACACGAGACACGATTCGGTGACGCTACGCTGGAATCGGATCTACCGTCACGTCGTCGGGACGCCCGCCGCCACGGACCAGCTCGTCTATGAAGAGAAGGACGACACCTACGACGCCTTCGTCTTCAAGACGAAGTCCAAGGCGTACGTGATGATCGGCTCCTCGCAGACACTCGCGAACGAGTACCGCTTCGTGTCGGCCGCGCATCCGGACCAGCCATTTCAGGTCCTCGAGCCGCGTCGCCGGGGCCACGAGTACGACGTCGATCATCTCGGCGACTACTTCTATATCCGCACCAACGACGGCGCGCAGAACTTCCGCCTGATGCGCACGCCAGTGACGAAGACCGCGCGCGCGAATTGGGAAGAGGTCATTCCGACCCGCGCCGATGTGTTCCTGCAGAGCTTCGAGATGTTCAAGGACTACCTCGTGCTTTCGGAGCGTCGCAACGGACTGACCGAGATCCGCGTGCGGCCCTGGAACGGATCCGCCGATCATAATCTCGACTTCGGGGAACCGGCCTACGTCGCGTACATCGGCGCCAACGCCGAGATGGACACGCCCGTGCTGCGCTTCGGTTATCAATCGCTCACGACGCCGACGTCTATGTACGACTACGACATGCGCACGCACCAGAAGACGCTGCTCAAGCGAGACGAGATTCTCGGCGGCTTCGATCCCGTCAACTACGTCACGGAGCGGCTCTATACGACGGCGCGCGACGGCGCCCGCGTGCCGGTATCGCTCGTGTATCGCAAGGGAGTCGCGCGCCCCGCGCCGCTGCTGCTCTACGGCTACGGATCGTACGGCTCGAGCACCGATCCGACGTTCTCCGCCGACCGTCTGTCGTTGCTCGATCGCGGGTTCGTCTACGCGATCGCGCACATTCGTGGCGGGCAGGAAATGGGGCGGCAGTGGTATGACGACGGCAAGCTGCTGCATAAGAAGAACACTTTCACCGATTTTCTCGATGTCGCCGACGATCTCGTCCGGCGCGGCTACACCTCACCCGAGCGCCTCTTCGCACGCGGCGGGAGCGCGGGCGGGCTGCTCATCGGCGCCGTCGTCAACATGCGGCCCGAGCTGTTCAAAGGCGTGATCGCCGGCGTGCCGTATGTGGACGTGATTACCACCATGATGGACGCCTCGATTCCTCTGACGACCGGTGAGTATGACGAATGGGGCAATCCGAACGACTCCACCTACTACCGCTACATGCTGTCGTATTCGCCGTATGACAACGTCGCGCACAAGGCCTATCCCAACATGCTGATCACCGCTGGACTGCACGATTCGCAGGTTCAGTACTTCGAGCCCGCAAAGTGGACCGCGCGTCTGCGCGCCATGAAGACCGATAACAACCGCCTGATTCTGCGGACCAACATGGAAGCGGGACATGGCGGCTCATCGGGGCGTTACAAGCGTTGGCACGACGTCGCGTTCGAGTATGCGTTCCTGCTCGATTTGGCCGGACTGGGAGACAAGCTCAATCCCTAGCGCCCTCTTCGATTCGGTGTAGGGGAGCGTTTGGGATGGCTGGGTGGACCTTTGGGGAAGGGGGACGAGGGACGGGGGAAGGGTAAAACCGAGCGCTTAGGGTTCGGTGTACCCTTCCCTCTTCCCCCGTCCCCCGTCCCCTTTTTCACAGGATCCGGTCTACTAACGCTCCGAGAAACACGACGATGCTGACAACACCATTGGCCGTGAAGAACGCCGCATTGAGCTTGGACAGGTCACCGGGCTGCACCAGGCGGTGCTCCCAGCCGATCACGGCAACCCCAATGGCCACACCGACGAAGTAGGGCAGCCCCAGACCGGCACTCATGCCGAACAGGATCAGCGCGGCGATCGCCGCCCCGTGCAGCAGCTTCGCCACGATGATCGCCCACCCCTGGCCCAGGCGCACGACCAGCGACCGCAGCTGCTCCGCACGATCGAACGCCTCGTCCTGCAGCGCATAAAAAATGTCGAACCCCGCCACCCAGCAGGCCACCGCGAGCGCGATGACCAGCAACAACCACCAGGGATCGCTCCACGCGCCCGTGATGGCGATGTAGCCGCCCACGGGTGCGATCGCGAGTGCGCCGCCGAGCCACAGATGGGTCCAGTCGGTGAACCGCTTCGTGTAGCTGTAGGTCGCGATCCAGATGAGGGCGATCGGAGCGAGGGCGGCGCACAACGGATTCAACGCCCACGCCGCCCACAGGAAAACCACCATCGCCGCGATTACCGACGCCCATGCTTGGCTGACGGTCAGCCGGCCCGTGGGCAGCTCCCGGCTCTTGGTGCGCGGATTTCGCGAATCGAGCCGGCGATCGGCGATGCGATTGAAGCCCATCGCGACGAAGCGCGCGGCGGTGAACGCCACCACCACCAAGATCGTCACGCGCCACGTCACCGGCTGCTTGTACGATGCGACAATCACGCCGAGCAGCGCGAAGGGGAGCGCGAACACGGTGTGTGGGAGTTTGACGAAGTTGATGTAGCGCACGAACAGGGATTCGCCCGTGAATGTTTGGCCTTCGCGATTAGAGCGCAATCCCCAAGTCCTTCCACATCGCATCAACCCTCTGCTTCGTCCCGGCATCCATCACAATCTTGTTCGGCCACTCGCGCGTGAAGCCCTCCTCTTTCCACTTCCGCGTCGCGTCGATTCCCATCTTCGACCCGTAGGTGAAGGCACGGCTGGAGTGATCGAGCACGTCGATCGGTCCCATCGTGAACCGCACGTCGCGCTCGGGATCGATGTGATTGAGCGCCACCCACCACGCTTCCTTGGGATCGCGCACGTTCACGTCCTTGTCCACCACCACGATCACCTTGGCGAGCGACATCAGCCCCTGCCCCCACAAGCCGTTCATCACCTTGTACGCCTGCCCCGGGTACTGCTTGTCGATGCTCACGAACACGAGGTTGTGAAAGATCCCCTCCGCCGGCATGTGCAGGTCCACGACCTCGGGAATCGTGAGCCGCAGCAGCGGCAGGAAAATCCGCTCGGTCGCATGGCCCAGGTAATAGTCCTCCATCGGCGGGCGGCCGACGATCGTGTGCGGCCACATGGCGTCGTCGCGCAGCGTCACGGCGGTGACGTGAACTTTGGGATAGTAGTCCGCGAGCGAGTAAAAGCCGGTGTGGTCGCCGAACGGCCCCTCGAGCACCAGTTCGTCGCGAGGGTCGATGTGCCCTTCGATGACGATCTCGGCTTCGGCGGGGACTTCGAGGTCGGACGTCACGGCTTTGGCCAGCCGCACCGGCTCCCCGCGCAGAAATCCGGCGAACAGAAACTCGTCGATCGTCGGCGGCAGCGGCGCCGAAGCCGCGTAGATGCTGGCCGGATCGCCGCCCAGCGCGATCGCGACGGGCATCGTCTCCCCGCGCTCCGCCATCACGCGCCAATGCGCGGCGCCGACTTTGTGGCGCTGCCAATGCATCGCGAGCGTGTTTTTCCCGAGCACTTGGACGCGATACATCCCCACGTTCCTGACTCCTGACTCCGGATTCCTCGTAATGACTCCACCGAGCGTGATGTAGGGCCCGCCGTCCTCGGGCCAGCAGATCGGCGCCGGGAACCGCGTGAGGTCGATGTCGGAGTCCTTGAGGACCGTGTCCTGGCACGCCGCTCGTCCGACCGTCTTGGGCGGGAACTTCGCCACCTCCGCGAGGCGCGGCAGCAGCGCGAGTTTGCCGAGCAGCCCCTCGGGAACCTTGAGGGCGAGCAGCTCCGCAATGCGCGCGCCTACCTGGTCGAGGCAGTCGACGCCGAGGGCGAGCGACATGCGCCGCTCCGAACCAAACAGGTTGACCGCCACGGGATGGCGGGACTTCGCACCGCCGCGCAGCGTCGGATGCGTGAACAGCAGCGCCGGTCCGCCGCCCGGCGATTTCATGCAGCGGTCGGCGATTTCGGTGATTTCCTTGTCGATCGATACTGGGCGCTCAACGCGCACGAGATCGCCCGCGTCGTCGATCGCGCGGACGAACTCGCGCAGGTTAGCGAGTGCCATAATAGACGGCGCAAATGCCGCCGGTGAGGCGCTCGAACCCGACGCGCGAAAAGCCGGCGGCGCTGAGCCGCTGCGACAGCGCTTCCGGCTCCGGGAACGCGAGCACCGACTCTGGCAGGTAGGTATAGGCCTCTCTATGTTTCGACACCAGTCGCCCGATGGCGGGGAGAATGCGCCGGAAGTAGAAGAGGTACACGGCGCGCAACGGCGCAAAGCGGGGCGTGGCGAACTCGAGAATGACGAACCGCGCCCCCGGCTTCAGGACCCGGGCCGCCTCGCGCAGCCCGCCATCGAGGTCGGCGAGGTTGCGTACGCCAAATCCCACCAGCGCGCCGTCGAACCGCGCCGCGGGGAACGGCAGCGCCAGCGCATCGGCGGCGACCGGCACGGTGCGGGGAGCTTTGTTCCTCCCTCGCGTCAGCATCGGGACGGCGAAATCGGCGCCGATCACCCTGCCGCGGAAGCCGTCGCGGCGCGCCAGCTCCGCGGCGAGGTCCAGGGTGCCGGCGCAGAGGTCGAGGTACGTACCGTCGGGTTTCGTTTCCCAGCCGAGCCGCGCGACGGCGGTGCGGCGCCACGACCGGTCCACGTTGAGACTGAGCAGATGATTGAGGAAATCGTATCGCGGGGCGATCGCTGTGAACATACCGCGCACATACGTCGGAGAGCGGGGGGGGGGGCGACCCATAGGCGCGAAAGATAGGCCGGACCACCTGAGCGCCGCCAGCGATCAGCAGGTTGTAGCGTGGGCAAAGCAAGGTCATGATGCCGCATTCCGGGAGCTCGTGCGCCGCTACGAGCGTCCGGTGTTTTCGCTGCTCTACCGGATGGTGCGCGATCGCGCGCTCGCTGAAGACCTCGCGCAGGAAACGTTCATCAAAGTGCTGAACGGGATCAAATCGTATCGCCCCGAGTTCAAGTTTTCGTCCTGGATTTTCAAAATCGCGAACAACGCCGCCATCGATCATCTACGCCGCAAGAGCATCGATACGTTGTCGCTGGACGGCGCCCCCAGTGCCCAAACGCCGGAGCAGGTGCGCGCCACTTCTCTGCAGCTCGGCGACCGCGCCGAAAGCCCGCTCGACGAGGTCGAAAGCCGTGAGCTAGGGACCGCGATCGAAAAAGCCATCGCCCGCCTCCGCCCCGAGTACCGCTCCTGCATCCTGCTGCGGCACGTGGAGGGGTATTCCTACGAGGAAATCGCGGAAACGCTGGAGCTGCCGCTGGGCACGGTGAAAACCTATATCCACCGGGCCCGTAATGAATTACGTGGGTATCTCGAAGATCGCCGGGACTGAAACCGGTTCCAAACCCAGGCCGTAAGGCACCCAATGACTGACCGCACCATGCATCTCACAACTGATGAAATCGAGCTCTGGGCGCAGGGACTACTTCCCGCGCCCCGGGCGATTCACCTTGCTGAGTGCTCCCTGTGCCGCGTCGAAGCGGACCGGGAGCGCAAAGTCATTCTCGAGCTGGTCCAGCTGCCGAAGTTCGCGCCGAGCGCCGGGTTCGCGGATCGCGTGATGGCGCAGGTGAAGGTGCCGACGCCGTCGGGGGATTGGACGGCCTAACAAAGGGCGGCAATGGCGGCAAAGGCGGCAGCGGTAATCCCGTTGCCGCCTTTGCCGTCTCTGCCGCCCTTTGTTAGGCCCGCACCTCGGCCCCGACGCCCACGCCTAGCAGCCGCGCCGCGCTCCCGTCCCGCACCGCAATCTCCACCGTTCCACCCGATCCCGTAAACGCCACGAGCGCGCCGCGCGCCGCGTCCGCGAACGTACGCCGCAGCGGCCCGACTTCGGTGTCGCCCACCCGAATGCGCACACCAGGCTCCACCGCGGACGGAGGGATATTGGATACGAGCGTCCCGAATCGGTCGACGTAGATCACTTCACCGATCACCGCCGTCCCGTCGTGATGGGGAGACGGGAGAGGGGAGATGTACGGGTCGGTGATAGGTGAGCCCAGCTCCGCGAGCCAAGTGCCGTTCGCCAGCGCCGCAGCCGCGGGTGCGAAGACGTCGCGGCCGTGAAACGTGGGAGCCGCGCGCGGCGGAATCGGCAAAGAAACGAAGCGTCCGTCCCGCGGCAGGAACGAGAGCAGGCCATTATCGCGCGCGAGGAAGCGATGGCCGCTGCTTTCGGCGCCGATCGCTCGGGCGTCCGTCCCGACACCCGGATCGACCACCGCGAGATGGACCGTGCCTGCGGGAAAGGTCTTCCATGCGCGACCCAATAAATACTGGCCAGCGCGAATATCGCCGGGCGCGATTTGGTGACTGATGTCGACGATCGTCGCGTTCGGGGCGCGTGACAGCAGCACGCCCTTCATTTCGGCGACGTAGCTGTCGGCGGTGCCGAAGTCGGTGAGCAGGGTGACGATCAGACCTCACCCCCTGACCCACGAGACTTAGACTCGCACTGCACGCCACCGCCCGCTGTTCCAGAAGAGGATCATCGCTACCCCACGCGAGATCGCCGTCACGCTCAGCGCGAGCCAGATGCCGAGCAGCCCGATCGGGCGCGACCACCACGCCGCGAGCGGGATCCGCAAGGCCGTCAATGTCGTGCTGGCGACCTGCGGCCAGAACGTGTACCCCGCGCCCGCGAGGGCGCCCTCGAGGATCAGCTCGAAGCTCTGCCCGATCTGCGCAAACGCAATGACGCGCAGGTACAACACGCCATCCGTGATCACCTGCGGATCACGCGTGAACAATGCGACGAGCGCCCCGGGGATCAGCAAAAAGGCGATCGCCGTCGTCACGGTGACGGCGAGGCAGTAGCCCACCGTCAGCCGCACGGCCTCCCGCGCCCTCGCCTCCTGCCGCGCGCCGAGGTTCTGACCGACGAGCGCGCTGGCGGCCAGCGAGAAACCGCTGATCGCGATGAAGCCCAGTCCTTCCATCTTATGTCCCACGCCAAGCGCCGCGAGCGCGGGCGTGCCGAACCGGGACGTAAACCGGGTAAGCCACATATAGATGAGCGAGAGCAGGACGCCCGACAACGAGAGCGGCGCGCCTACGCGAATGATGGTGGGCAGGCTGCGCCAGTCGGGCGCCCGGATACGCAGCAAACCGCGGCGCAGCGCGATCCCGAGACCGAGCAGAAATCCCCCGCCCCGCACCATGACCGATGCCAGCGCGGCACCTTCGACGCCGAGCCGCGGGAACGGCCCCACGCCGGTGATCAACAGGGGATCGAGCACGATCGAGACACAGACCGAACCCGCGAGCATCACGAAGGGCGTGCGCGTATCTCCCGCGGCGCGGAACGTGGCCTCGATGGCGAAGAACCCGAACACGAGCGGCGCACCCAGCAGCCAGGTGGACAAATAGGCTCGGCCGAGCGTCGCCACCTCGGGCGGGACGGTCATGACGCGGAACATCGTCCCGGCGAGCGCCCACCCTGCGAGACTGACGCCGAGCCCCGCGACGAGGGCATACGCCACCGCCGCGGCCGCCGCGCGGGCGGCCCGCTCGGGATCGCCTTCGCCATGACGCCGTGCCGCGACGGCGATCAATCCGATTTCCACCATTTCCCCGAGACTCAGGGCCACCCACACGTAGAATCCCGCGGTGGAAACCGCGGCGAGCGCCGCCGGGCCGATCAGCCGCCCGACCCAGATGCTGTCGATCAGATTGAAAGAGAAATGGCACGCCATCATCGCGACTGCGGGCGCGGCGAGGCTCAGCACGGCGCCCCGCAGCGGCCCGACCGTCAGCAGGCCGGGTCGGCTATCGGGCGTAGCGTGCTACCAGCACGAGCGCATCATCGTTGCCTTTCACGTGGCGGGCGATGATGTCGTCGGCGATCTCCTGCGGTGTGTTGGCGAGCACCAATGACTCGGCGAACCCATCCCTGACGCCGTCGGAGTAGAGGACCACGGTGTCGCCGAGGGCCAGCGGCACGACTCGTGTCGTGGGTTGAGTCTGCTCCGCACCGATGAACCCCGCGTTCGGCACCAGCGTGATGCGCGACGGGCGGCTCGCCCGATCGGCGCGCAACAGCATCCCGCCGACGTTGCCCACGCCCAGCCAGGTCATCGTCGCGGCCTGGGGGTCGAGATACGCGAGACCCAGCACGACGCCGCGCAATCCGATCATCGCGGCATGGCAATGGCGCACCTGGTCGACGAGCGGCTGGCGCGAGTAGCGGTCGAGGGCGCCGACGGCGGCATGGGCGGCGGACGCGGCTTCCTGGCCGTGGCCGAGCCCGTCCACGACGGCGATGAGTGTCCCCTTCCCGACCCGCTTGCTCAGGCTGAGGTCGCCCGACTCGGCCTGACCGGGCAGCGGCAGCGTCGCAAACGCCGTTTCGATTCTCAAATCGCGCGCCGCCACTTCTTCATCGTGATCGTCGTGCCGCGCCCGACCACCGAATCCACGTCGAACTCGTCCATCAAGCGCTTCGCGCCGGGCAATCCCGCGCCCACACCGTGGGACGTGGAGTACCCGTACTGCATCGCCCGTTCGATATCCGGAATGCCCGGCCCTTGATCCACGGCGAGGATCGCGACGCCCTGGCGATCGCCGTTCTGGACGAGACTGAGCGTGATCTCGCCCCGCTTGGCGTACATCAGGATGTTACGGGCGATTTCCGAGATCGCGGCAGCGATGACGGTCTGCTCGCCGCTGGAAAACCCTGCGACCGCCGCCAAGGCGCGGCCTTGTTGCCGGGCTTCTACGACATCGACGTCCGCGGCAATCGATAGGCGCAGCTCTTCACCCACGGCCGCTCGGTCTTTTGGGCTTCGTTTCGAACGTGCGCTCTTCGGTACGGCGATTCAGGAAGGCGAGACCTTCTTCGAGATCCAGCACGGTCGCGACGCCCTTGAGGGTGAGGCCGAGCTGCACCATGGCGAACGCGACGTCGGGCTGAATGCCGACGATGACCGTCTCCGCCCCGCGCAAGCGCGCCATGTGCGCGATGTCGCGCAACGTGCGCACCGCGAACGAGTCCATCACGTCGAGCGCGGTGACGTCCACGATGACGCCGCGGCAGCGCGACCGCCCGACCTGGGCGATCAGCGCTTCGCGGAGATGGGAAAGGTCGGCATCTGTCAGGGCGGACTGAATCGAGGCAATGAGGAAGTGCCCCTGCCGCAGTATTGGTACTTCCACAACGTCCTCCGCGGGGGCGGGGTAGGGCTAGCGTGTCAGATCGGTACCGGGTTCGCGCCCGGGCTGCGGCCCGGGAATCGCGGCGCGGTCGGCCAGCAGCCGCTCGGCTTCTTCGATGCCTCCCTGCAGGTCGCCGACCGTCGCCATCTCGCTCAGGTCGACGCCGATCGTCACGAGCGTCTGCGCGATTTCGGGCGACAGGCCGGTCACGATCACCGTGGCACCCAGGAGCCGGGACGCCTCGACCGTCTGCACCAAGTGGTTGGCGACGCCGGAGTCCATGGCCGCCACACCGGTCACGTCGATCACGACGACCTTGGCGCGGTTGGCCCGAATCGCACGCAGTAGCTGTTCGGTAAGCTGGCGGGCGCGCTGCGGATCGATCACGCCGATGATCGGCAGAATCAGGAGCCGCTCCCGCACCTGCAGCACCGGCGTCGACAGCTCCCGGATCGCTTCCTGTTGCTGCCGGATGATGCGCTCGCGCTCTTCCACGAATCCGACGGCCACCGTATTCGCGATGCGGTTCGCGGCCGGCTCGTAACTGTCCAGGATGCGATTGAGTTTTTCGACGTTGTCTTGGTACTTCGTGAAGAGCGAGCGGGCGAGTACGTCACGCAGCAGGAGCACGATGCCGACGACTTCGTCTGTTTCGACCCCTCGCGGAATGATGCGCTCCGACAGTCGCCGCGAGTACGCCTGCAGGGCTTCGAAGGTGCCGGTTTCGAGCGCTTCCACGTAGTTGTCGTACACCGCGGTCGCTTCGGCAAAGATCTCTTCTTCCGTCATCGCCGTGAGCAGCTCCGCGCGCGTGATGCGACGCGCCCATTCCTCGCGCAGCTGCGTGCGGTTCTGTCGCAAGTGCGCGACGAGCTCGCGCAGCAGCCCGGCCGAGGATTCCGACAGCGCCGAGGGGTCCGACGTGCGCGTCGATACGCTCATGCTTTTCTTGGTGTCCATGGCTCCAAACCTAGTGGTGGCAGGTTAGGGAGCAAGCCCTGGGGCCCTGCGCTTGCGGCGTTCCTTGGTCTCGTACAACGCGACGTCGGCTGCGTTTAGGAGTGCCTCCACGGTCTCACCGTGGCCGGGGTACACTGCTACCCCCACGCTGATGGAGATGTTCGGCTTCTCGGCATCCGTCGCCAGCCGGTCCACGACGCCACGCGCCACGTGCCACGCGGCCGCCTCCCCAGTCTCGGGGAGCACGAGCGCGAACTCGTCGCCGCCGAACCGCGCCGCCGTATCGGTCGCGCGGCAGGATCCCAGCAGCGCTTCGGCGACCCGGCGAATCGCCAGGCTGCCAGCCAGGTGGCCGTGGCGGTCGTTGATCTGCTTCAGGCCGTCCAGGTCGAGCAGGACCACCCCCAGCGGCTGGGCGGTGCGGCGCGAGCGCTTGATCTCGGACTCGAGCGCCTGGATCAGCTGCCGGTGATTGGCGAGTCCGGTCAGCGGATCGGTGACCGCGAGCTGGCGCCACGTTCCCTGAATCTCGCGCTGCGATGCCACGACCGCCGACAGCACGAGGCTCGTCACCGCGGTGATGCCGGTCCAGACTTGCAGCAGCGTCAGCGACTCGCCGGGCGACAGATGGCCGTACGGGCCGAAGCCCTGCAGCGTCCGCAAAATCGCGATGATCGACACGATCAGAATGGCCGTCGCAGTCTCGCGCGGCCCGAACCGGAACGCCACCCAGATCATGACGGGCCAGAGCAGCATCGTGATGGAATAGTGTCGCGCCGGAAACAGGCCGCCGAAAATCGCGAAGGTCACGAGCCCGGTGATCAGCGCCGCGGCGATCGCTTCGAGCGTCTGCCTCCGGCCCCAGCCGGGCGCGGGTTTCACGCCGATGCACAGAATCAGCACCGGCGCGACGACGATGTCGCCCACGGCGTCGCCGAGCCACCACGTCAGCCAGACGCGCGGCGCCTCCGACCACGACAGCAGACCGCCGAACGCGAGGGAGGCGACGCCGATCGAGGCCGCGACGGTCGTGCTGACGAGAGCGGCGAGCACCGTGAAGCGGAGGATGTCCCGGACCCGATCGAACACGCGCCCACCGCGGGCAAAGCGGTTGACGAGGTACGCCGCGAGCAGCCCTTCAATAGTATTCCCGATCGCGATGCCGAGCGACGGCAGCACCGCCCCGGTCGTCGTGAAGTTCGCCAGAAACGCGGCGCCGAAAATAGCAGGCCACACGCGGTACCCGAACAGAACGAACGCGGCGAGCGCGATGCCGGCCGGCGGCCAGATCGTCGTGACGCTGCTGTTGATGAAGGCGAAGCGCAGACCGAGTTTCGCGCCGAGGTAATAGACGGCGGCGAGCCCCAACAACCACGCCAGGCGGCGTACTGATTGGCTCATCGGGCCTAAGCTAAAGGAGGGATTCGGCATGAATCAACTCATCCCCCCGATGCATGCCGCCGGTCCGTGGCGCGAAATACACTACGCCCGGAACCGGGAGGGGGTGAGCGTGCCTTGGGCCATTCGCCGTGTCGAGCGTCGGCGCCGTCCGGAGCGTCGCAGCAACGGGACCGTCGCGAGCGTGTGCGATGTTCTCGCACGCGCGCCCGCCGATCGACTCGCGGCGGGCGCCGGCACCATGAGCGGCAGTGCGCTCTCGCTCGGCAACGTGCGCTTCACCAAGCGGGAGCAGGAAATCAAAGGGCTGATCGAGGCGGGACTCGGCAACACAGAAATTGCGCAGTGGCTCAACATCACGACGAACACCGTGACGAGTCACGTGCACAACATGCTCGGCAAACTCGCCCCGCTCATGCCGCCGGACCGGCGTTCCGGCAAGCGCCGCCGGCGCGGCACCCAGCGCTCCCATCGCTTCAGCCGCTGAGGTCTTCGCGGGCACCTCCCGCAGGAACCGCTGAAAGACCGGATTAGCGGGATAGCGCACGGCGAGTCCCTCGACGTAGCCGCGCGCCTCTTCCGCGAGCACGGAACGGCCGGCGGGATCGCGCGCCGCTTCGCGGATCAGCGCGGCGGCCAGCACCCACGTGCCCTCGACGCGCGCCAGGTCGCCGTCGTGCGCGGCGCGGCGCATATAGCGGATGCCGCGCTCCGCGTTGCCGCTGCCCAGGCCGATGAGCCGCGCGAAAAACCGGGCCAACGCACTCGCGCGTGCCAGGCCATACTCGTAGACGCCCAGTCCCAGATAGCAGTCCGCGCAGGACGAATCCGCCGCGAGCAAGCGGCGGTAGATGTCGCGCATCGTTTTCGCGTCGCGTGCGGCGCTGAAGGCGTGGCCGTGCTCTTCACGCTGCCGGGCGCGATAGCCCAGCGCCGTCGCCAGCCAGAAATCGGTCGAGCCATCCGTCACCGCGCGCGCCCGCGCCAACGCGACCGCCAGCAACGAATCGATGCGCTGCAGCGCGAAGTCCGCGGAGTCGCGCGCGGCCGCCCACCAGATGTAGGCGCCCGCCTGAAACACCACGGGCGCCGGATCAGCGGCATTCCGCTCAGCCAATGCCGCGAAGTACGTCGCGGCGCGCTCGAACTCACCGCCGTACAACGTGTCCAACCCCGCCCGCAATGCCGCGCGCGCGTCTTTCGTCGCGGCCAGATCGGACAATGCTGTGGAATGTGTGCTCTGAAGGACCAGGAGGATCGCGGCGAAGACCTGCACGTCAGCGCGGCGCCGGCGCGCCGCTGATCGGCAGCGCGGCAGTCAGTCCCGCCGTGCGCGTCACGACGGTTCGGGCCAGCTCGCGCAGGGCGATGCCGGCCGGCGACTCCGGCTGGCTCACGACGATGGGCTCGCCGCGATCCGCGAGATCGGGGATGCCGGCCTGCAGCGGGATCTGCGCCAGCAGCGGAACCCCCAGCTCGGCCGCGAGCCGTGAGCCCCCGCCGGCGAGAAACACCTCGGATCGCGCGTTGCAGTGCGGGCACACGAAGTAGCTCATGTTCTCCACGATGCCGACGATCCCGACGCCCACGCGCTCGAACATCTTCGCGCCGCGCAACGAATCGCCCACGGCCATCTCCTGCGGCGTCGTCACGATCAATGCCCCGTGGAGACGCACGATCTGCGTGAGCGAGAGCTGGGCATCACCGGTGCCCGGCGGCAGGTCCACCAGGAAGAAATCGAGCTCGCCCCATGCCACATCACGCACAAACTGCGTGATGATCTTCATGATGATGGGGCCGCGCCAGATCGCCGGCGCATCACGCTCCACGATGAACCCGAGCGACATCAGCTTCACGCCGTGCGCTTCGAGCGGCTGAATCTTGCCGCCCTGCACTTCCGGCTTCGCGTTCGCCCCGAACATCCGCGGGATATTGGGGCCGTAAATGTCAGCATCCATGAGCCCGACACGGTGGCCGTCCCGCGCCAGGGCCGCCGCCAGATTCGCCGACACCGTGGACTTGCCGACGCCGCCTTTGCCGCTCGAAATCGCCAGCACTTTGCCGAGTCCCGGCATCTCATCCGGCGTCGGCGGCGCGGGCGGTGTGGCGGCCGGACGGCCGGACGGCCGGGCGGGGGCGGCGGGGGCGGCCGCTTGGCCGCTACCATCGGCTGAATCCACGACGTTCATCTTGACCGCCCGCACGCCCGGGACGTCTGCGACCGCTTTGCGCGCCTGGCGCGCGAGCGACCCTGGATCGTCGCGGGTGAGCACGAACGTGAACGACACCGCGCCCGCCGCATCGACCGCGATGTCTTTCACCATTCCGGCGGTCACGAGATCGCGCCCGTGGCGCGGGTTCGTAATCCCGCCCAGTGCCCGCTCGACGCCTGCTTTGATTGCTGGTGCGCTCATGCGGACTGACCGTTCCGAAGGAACGTTCGTGCCGCGCCGAGGACCTTCTCTTCGACGTCCGCCATCGTACCCGGCAGCGAAGCGCCGGCGGCACGGTGATGACCGCCACCGCCGAACTGATGCGCCAGCGCCGCGACGTCCACCTCACCCATCGAGCGGAACGACACCTTGATGCGGCCGCTGCCGATGTGCCGGAACAGCAGCGCCATGCGCACGCCGGCGATGGAGCGCGGAAACTCGACGATGCCGTCGAGGTCGTCGGCCGTGACTTCGTGGCGGCGCAGCGCATCGGCGGGCACGCTGACCCACGCCAGCCCGACGTCGGGCTCCACGACCAGCGTCTGCAACACCTCGGCGAGCAACCGCACCCGGCCCTCCGGGGCGCTGGCATACACCGAGGCGTAAATCGCTTCGGGATCGACGCCCTTCTCGAGCAACGCGGCGGCGACGCGCAGCGCCCGCGCCGTCGTGTTGGAGAACCGGAATCCACCGGTGTCGGTCAGTAATCCCACGTACAAGGCTTGCGCGACCTGAGGCGTCAGGGGCCAGCCCGCGACGCTGGCGAGATCGAAGATCAGCTCCGCCGTCGCGGTCGCGTCCGGCGCGATGAGACAGGGACCTGGGGGTAGTTTCACCGGGCCGACATGGTGATCGATGCAGACGAGCGGCGGCTGCCGCTTGTTGATCACCGCCGCCAGGTTGCCGAGCCGGCTGAGATCCCCGATGTCGAGCGATGCGACGAGGTCGGCGCGCTCGATCTCAGGCACCGCATGGTCGCTCGCATCGGCACCATCGGGAATCAGGAAATGGAAACGCTCGGGGATTTCGGTGGGATTGGCGATGCTCACCGAGACGCCGCGCGCCCGCAGCAGATACCACAATCCGATCTCGCTGCCCACGCCGTCACCGTCCGCGTTGACGTGCGTCGTCAAAACGACGTGGCGGGCACGGGTCAGTGCCGCCGCCACGTCGCCAGCCGCCTTCGCACGCTCCGGCGGAACGGGAACGCCGTTCTGGCTCATCCTGCGGAAGATAATCGCCTGCTAATCAAGCCTGCCCATTGCCAACCTTTCGATGTAGCTCCTAGGGTTGGCTCACGTCCTGAAATCCGCGTTCAGCGGCGCGGCGGAGGCGGCGAGCCTGTGGGCGGCTGACTGCCCGCCCCCGACGCCAAGCGCGAGTGCCGCACTCCGTACGAGAAATAGAGCACCATCCCGATCACGAACCAGATGAGCAGCCGCTCCCAGGTGACGGGCGGCAGCGATTTCATCAAGTACAGGGCCGAGAGCGCCCCCGCCGGCGCCACGAACCACACCCACGGGGTCTTGAACACGCGTGGCAGGTTGGGCTCGCGCACCCGCAACACGAGGATGCCGACGGACACGATCACGAACGCGAGCAGCGTACCGATGGAGACCAGGCTGGCGGCGTCGCGGATCGGGAGAATCGCGGCGAAGAAGGCGACGACGACACCCGTCACGATCGACGTGAGATACGGCGTCTGGAATTTCGGGTGCACCTTGTTGACGAACGGCGGCAGCAGCCCGTCGCGCGACATCGAGTAGAACACGCGCGATTGGCCCAGGAGCATGACGAGGATGACGGACGACAATCCGGCAATCGCCCCGAGCTTGATCAGCGTGGACATCCAGCCGAGCCCGGCGCGATCGGCCACGACGGCGATCGGGTCCGGAACGTTCAGCTCTTTGTAGCTCATCACGCCGGTCGCGATCCCCGATACGATGATGTACAGCAACGTGCAGATGAGCAGCGATCCGATGATGCCGATCGGCATGTCCCGCTGCGGGTTCTTTGCTTCCTGCGCGGCGGTGCTCACGGCATCGAATCCGATGTATGCAAAGAAGACTATTGCGGCGCCTGTGAAGACCCCGCTCCAGCCGAACTCCCCCGCCACCGGCACGCCGTCCTTGACGGTCTGCAGCGGAATGAAGGGATGCCAGTTGGCCGCACTGACGGCGTGCGCCGCGAACACGATGAACAGCAGCACGACGGCGACCTTCACGAATACGATCACGTTATTGAAGTTTGCCGATTCTTTGATACCGATCACGAGCAGCGTGGTGACGAGGGCGATGATGATCACCGCGGGAAAATTGAAGATCGCGGTCGCAGTCGTTCCGTCGGCGCATTGCACGGCGACGCCGCGGGCGGCCGAGAGCGAGCATGGCACGTTGATCCCGACGTCGTGCAGGAATGACACGACGTAGCCCGACCAGCCGATCGCCACCGTGACCGCGCCCAGCGCGTACTCCAGCACCAGGTCCCACCCGATGATCCAGGCGATCAGCTCGCCGAGCGTCGCGTATCCGTAGGTGTAGGCGCTGCCGGCCATCGGAACGAGCGACGCGAACTCCGAGTAGCAGAGCGCCGCGAAGATCGACGCCACCCCGGCGAGCGTGAACGACAGCACGACCGCAGGACCCGAATTCAGCGCGGCGACGGTGCCGGTCAGCACGAAGATCCCCGTGCCGATGATCGCACCGATCCCGAGCAGCGTGAGATTGAGCGCGCCAAGCGCTCGCTTCAGGCTATGGTCGGTCAGTGCTTCCGCTTGCAGATCGGTCACGCTCTTGCGGCGAAACAGATTCATGCAGGTCTCCGGCTACGTGGGGTGACGAAACGACGGCGCGGACCGCCCCAACGTTCGCCGGGGCCGGCGATCTGTCAATAGAGACGGGGGTTAGAGATTCTCACAGACTGTAGTTCGGCGCTTCCCGCGTGATCACGACGTCGTGCGGATGCGACTCCCGGAGCCCGGCCGTCGTGATCCGAATGAACTCGGTTTCGGCGCGCAGCGCCGTGATGTCGCAGACACCGCAGTAGCCCATGCCGCTGCGCAGCCCGCCGACCATCTGGAAGACCACGTCCGCGACGGGGCCGCGATACGGCACGCGTCCTTCGATCCCCTCGGGCACGAGTTTCTGCAGCGAGACCTCGCCTTCCTGGAAGTAGCGGTCGGCCGACCCTTCCTCCATCGCCGACAGGCTGCCCATGCCGCGAATCACTTTGAAGCGCCGCCCCTCGAGCAGGAACGATTCGCCCGGGCTCTCCTCCGTTCCCGCGAGCATCGATCCCATCATCACGCTCTCGGCACCGGCGGCGAGCGCTTTCACGGCATCGCCCGAATACTTGATCCCGCCGTCCGCGATGACCGGGATGTCGCCGGCGCCGCGCACGGCGTCGACGATCGCGGTGATTTGCGGGACCCCGATGCCGGTCACGACGCGGGTCGTGCAGATCGACCCGGGCCCCACGCCGACCTTCACGGCATCCACGCCCCGCTCCACCAGGGCGCGCGCGCCGCCCTCGGTCGCGATGTTGCCGGCGACGAGCTGCGCGTCCGGGAATGCGTCGCGCAGGCACGCGACCGTGTCGAGCACGCCCTGGCTGTGGCCGTGGGCGGAGTCGATGACGACGACGTCGCAGCCGGCATCGAGCAGCGCCTGGGCGCGCGCCCGCGCGTCCTGGGTCCCGCCGACCGCCGCGGCGACCCGTAACCGGCCGTGCTCGTCCTTGTTGGCATCGGGATACTGCCGGCGCTTGAAGATGTCCTTGATCGTGATGAGTCCCTTGAGCAATCCCTGCTTGTCGACGACGGGCAGTTTCTCGATGCGGTGTTGGGCGAGAATGCGCTCGGCTTCATCCAGGTTGGTGCCGATGGGCGCCGTCACCAGCTTGTCCTTGGTCATGACCTCGCGAATCGGGCGATCCAGCTGCCGCTCGAACTGCAGGTCGCGGTTGGTGATGATGCCGACCAGCTTCCCCGCGCCATCGACGATCGGCACGCCGGAGATCTTGAAGCGCACCATCAGTTGTTGCGCTTCCCGCAGCGGCCGGTCCGGGCCGAGCGTGATCGGGTTCATGATCATGCCCGACTCGCTGCGCTTCACGCGATCCACTTCGGCGGCCTGGCGGTCGATCGTCATGTTCTTGTGGATCACGCCGATCCCGCCCAGCCGCGCCATGCCGATGGCCATGTCCGCTTCGGTGACGGTATCCATGGCGGCGGAGACGATCGGAACGTTGAGCGGAATCGCGCGAGTGAATCGGGAGGTGACAGCGACGTTGCGCGGATGCACCGTCGAATGACGGGGCACGAGCAGGACGTCGTCAAACGTGAGGGCGACGTCGGGCCGGAAGGTTCCCATCTCGGAAGTTACTGGGTGGGTTTGGTTTCCTCAACCGGTTTCTTTTTAGCCTCCTCGACCGCGGCTTTCCCCGCCGCGGCCAGGCCTTCGAGGAACTTCCCCGCTTTGCCGACCGCGTCCATCGTGCCGCGAATGATGGTGATGGGCACGCGCCCGGCCCGCATGGTGTCCTCCAGCGTCTCGGCAACCTTTTGAAACGCCGGCGCACCGGCCGCGCGTTGCGAGTACTTGGACTCGAGAAACTCGATGTAGTCGAGCACCTGGTAGGCCTGCTCGTCCGCCAAAGTGTCGAGTTTGCGCCGGATGCGCTCATTGAGCACGTCGTTCACGGCGATAAGCCTCCCTCCAACGAAATAAGGTCGACCACGGGATTGCCGAGGTAGCGGCTGCGGCCGTTCCGCACGCGCGCGGTGATCTGCATCGTCACGAGCGGCGTGAGCGCGCGGAATGCCGGCAGCCTGACGTCGGGAACGATCACATAGACGAAGCCGCGCTCCGGCAGCGGCCCGCGCCCTAACACATAGGATGAGCCGGCGGGAATGTCAGGCCGCAGATCGTCGGCCTTCTGAATCGCGATGAATTCGAGATTCCACCGGACCACCTGGCCGGCGTAGCGCTGTGGCTCGGCGCGCAGCTCGGCGGCGGTGACGCCGATGAGGACTCCAGCAGGTGCGGCCTGCAGCTCGCTGCCCTTGACCCAGCCTTCGAACTGCACGCGGGTCCACTCGCCATTGCGGCTCAGCACCCGGAGCGGCGTATCGGCGTCGAGCGTCCCCGCTTCGGGGCCGTCGGGCGCGCGGTACAGCGTGGTCATGCGCACCGGTTGCGCGCGGGTGCTGTCCACGCGCCCAGCCGCACCGGCCCGTGGGCCCGGGGTTGGTCCACCCTGCGTGGAGTCGGCGTCGGAGGTGGCGGCGGTGCGGGTCGCGATGACGTCGGCCAATGGCGCGAGTGCGCTGCGCTGCACCCAGCCGTCGCGCGTCACATGCACCCAGCGACCCGCGCTGTCAGGCGGCGAGCGTTTCAGGCCAAACCCCTGCGCGAGCTCGGCGACCAGCGGGCCGGCGGGCGCGGCGCGCAGATTTTCGTTCGGCGCGCGCGTGACGAGCAGATCGAAGTCGGGCCGATCGCTGCGTCCGACCGACGTGGCGAAGATCCACCCCTCGAGCGTCACCTGCATCCAGTCATTGCGCGTGGCGCCGCCGGCCAGCACGGCGCCGCGCGCCAGGCGCGCGATCCGCCGGCCCGCGACGTCCTGATAGAACCACGCATTGTCGGCGCTGACACGATAGCGGGACGCGACCTGAGACGTTGCCGGGCCGGGAGTCGCAAGGCTCGTCACAACTAGTAGGGCGCGAACGATCTGGCTAACTTGCATCCCCTTCAATATGACAACGAGCGGTACCACGCGCACCCCGGTCGTCCTGGTCGTGCTCGATGGCTGGGGGTTCCGGCCCGGCCGCGAGGGCAATGCCATCGAGCTGGGTCGGACGCCGGTCTGGCACCGCCTGTGGGAGCGCGCCACACGGACATTGCTCGATGCGTCGGGGCTCGCCGTCGGCCTGCCCGAGGGACAGATCGGCAACAGTGAAGTCGGCCACCTGAATCTGGGCGCCGGCCGCATCGTACCACAGGACATCGTTCGTATCTCACAATCCATTGAGTCCGGTGAGTTCTTTCGGATTCCCGCGCTCGTCGACCTGGTAGACGACACACGCCGACGCGGCGGCACGTTGCACGTCTTGGGCCTGATTGGCACAGGCGGCGTGCATGCTCTGGACAAGCATCTACTCGCTGCGGTCAAGCTCGGCCGGAACGCCGGGGTACCCGTCGCCATTCATGCATGGCTCGATGGTCGGGACACGCCGCCGCAATCCGCACTCGGGTTCATGGAGGACCTGCTCCGGACGGTCGGACGGCCGGACGGCCGGACGGCCGTGTCGACGGTGATCGGGCGCTACTACGCGATGGACCGCGACAAACGCTGGGAGCGGACCAGGCTCGCGTACGATGCGATGGTGAGAGGCGTCGGCGCGCAGGTTCCCGACCCCATCACGGCGATCCAACAGGCGTATGCGGCAGGCGAGACCGACGAGTTCGTCAAGCCGCGGGTGATCGCGGGCGCGCCGCTGATCCGCGAAGGCGACGGCATCTTCTGCTTCAACTACCGCGCCGACCGCATGCGGCAAATCGTGCGCGCGCTGGCGGCGCCGGACTTCGACGGCTTCGACGTCAAGGGCCGGCCCACCGTGCGGCTCGTCACCATGACGCGCTACGACGAAACGCTGCCCTTCCCCGCCGCCTTCGAGCCGATCGTGCTGTCGCGCATCGTCGCCGAAGTGCTCTCGGAGCGCGGCAAGACGATGTTCCGTACCGCGGAGACGGAGAAGTACGCCCACGTCACCTATTTCTTTAATGGGGGTTACGAGCCGCCGTACAAAGGCGAGGAACGGCTGCTGGTGCCGTCGCAGAAGGTCGCCACGTACGACTTGATGCCGGAGATGAGCGCACCCGGCGTCACGGACGTGCTCTGCAAGGCGATCGCGCAACGGCAGCATGATTTCATTCTGTGCAACTATGCCAACGGAGACATGGTGGGGCATTCCGGGGTCTTGAAAGCGGCGGTCCAAGCCGTCGAGACGGTGGATACGTGCCTTGCGCGCGTGCTCGCAACCGCCGACCAGGCGTCCGCTACCGTGCTCGTCACCGCCGATCACGGCAACTGCGAGTTGATGATCGATCCCGCGACGGGTGGCCCGCATACCGCGCACACCACCAACCCCGTGCCCATCGTGATCGTGGGAGAAGGCGCGGGACCGCAGCCGCTGCGGCCCGGTGGCTCGCTTCGCGACGTCGGGCCTACGATCTTAAACCTGCTCGGTATCGAGCCACCGCCGGAAATGACAGGACGCGACTTGAGGGAGAGCGACTGATGATTGGAATGTCGGAATGTTGGAAGGTTGGAAGGTGGATGATCATCGGAATGTTTCTTTCCATCATTCCATCCTTCCATCTTTCCGCGCAGGTGGGCCACGACCCCGCATCATCGACCTATCGCGACGTCCTGCTGCACTCGGGGCCGATGGTGTTCTTCGGCAAGTTGTCCGGGGACCGCGGGCGCGCCGGAGCGGGCGTGAGCAACGCGTTCACCATCGGCGCACGGTATGAGATTCCGGCCGGCCGCTCCATGCTGTTCCAGTTCACGACCGCGTACCTGCAGGGCGACCGGTTCATCTACGATCCGCGGGCTGATTCGACATCACCGCAGCGTCGCGTCGGTCCCGTGCAGTCCGACCTCGGGCTCGCGGAAGTCGGGCTGCAGCTGCGGCTCACCGGCGCGAAGTCGTGGCACGGGTTCGCGCCGTACGTCGGCACGGGATTGGGACTCATGTTCGACGTGAATTCACGCGGCGACACGACCGGCAGCGGCTACCAGTTCGGCACAAAGCTCACGGTTGCTATGGCGACGGGCGCGCGCTGGTATCCGACGCGACGCATCACGGTGAACGCCGATGTCCGCGCACATTTCTGGCGTCTCAAGTATCCGCTGTCGTTTCACAATCCCGCGCCCGATGGGTCCCTGGTCATCCCCCTGACCTCGCACCTCACCGACTGGACCATGCATCCCTGGGTCAGCCTCGGCATTGGATGGACTTTCTAGCCGAAGCGTTCCGGCGTGCCTGGGGGCTGCTGCTGGCGGGTGATTCGGAAGTCTATGGGATCGCTCTGCTAACCCTCAAAGTTGCCGTCGTCGCGACCGTGATCTCGTGCGCGGTCGGCCTGCCGCTCGGCTACTTCCTGGCGACGCGCCGGTTTTGGGGACGGCGCGCAGCGCTGACCGTCGTCAATACCGCACTCGCGTTCCCGACCGTCGTCGTCGGACTGCTGCTGTACGGCCTGCTGTCGCGGCGTGGCCCGCTTGGTTCCCTCGGCTGGCTCTATACCTGGCAAGCAATCGTCATCGGCGACGTGCTGCTCGCCCTGCCGATCGCCGCGGCACTGTCGGCCGCGGCGATTCAGGGAGTGGACCCCCGCATCCGCCGGACCGCCCAGACGCTGGGCGCCGGATCGTGGCGGACCGCGTGGACTGTCGCGCGCGAGGCGCGGTTCGCGCTCGCCGCGGTCATTACAGCCGCGTTCGGCCAGGTCGTCGCCGAAGTCGGCGCCGCGATGATCGTGGGCGGCAACATCCGCGGCTCCACCCGCACGCTGACGACCGCGGTGGCACTCTACACCTCCCAGGGTGACTTCGGCTTGGCGCTCGCGCTGGGCGTCGTGCTGTTGATGCTGGCACTGGTGGTCAACATCGCGTTGCAGATGCTGCAAGGACGAGGAGAGCGGGGGGCCGGTGGTTGAGTTGCGCGGTATCCGCCATCGCTACCAGGGCCGAGTGGTCCTCGATCTGGAACAGTTTGCCGTGCCACGCACGGGGATCCTGGGGGTCGTGGGGCACAACGGCGCCGGGAAAAGCACACTGCTGCGCCTTCTCGCCCTGCTCGAAGCGCCGACCGAAGGGCACGTCTTTTGGGACGGCGTCGTCGTGCCGCGGCGCCCGCCGGCCGCGTTGCGCCGCCGGGTCACGCTCGTCGAGCAGCGCCCGATCCTGTTTCGCGGCACGGTGCGAGAGAATCTGGTCTACGGTCTGGCGATCAGGGGCATCGGACGCACAGCGGTCAATGGGATGATCGGTCATGTGGTCGAGCAGCTGGGCCTCCAGACCCTGCTGGGCCGGCGCCGTCATGAGTTGTCCGACGGCGAGGTACAGCGCGTTGCCGTCGCCCGCGCGCTCGCGCTGCGGCCCGACGTGCTGCTCCTCGACGAGCCGGCGAGCTCGGCGGACCGTGCGGCGGCCGGCGCGCTGTACCACGCGCTGGCGGCCGAACGCGCCGCGCGTCCGCTCGCGGTGTGCATTGCATCGCATCAGCTCGAGGACGCGTATCGCTGGGCCGACGACATCCGCGCGCTGGCCGAGGGACGGCTGTCACCCGTCACGCCGGAGAACCTGTTCCGCGTCGACTTGCCGGCGGGCGACGGCGTGAAGCACGCCCGCGTGGGCAACGTCGCCATCGTGGTCCTGACCGACCGGACAGGGCCCGCCGTACTGGCGATACCGCCGACGGACATCTTCGTCAGTCGCGAGCGACTGCCTGCGTCGGCGCGCAATGTGTTGTCTGGGCGCGTCACCGGGATGGCGATCGAGCGGTTCGGCGCGGGCGTGCACGTGCGCGCCGACGTCGGCGGCGTCGAGCTGGTCGCCGCGATCACCGCGGAGGCGGCTCGCGATCTGGCGCTCGCGCCCGGGGGCGCTGTGGTATTCTCTTTCAAGGCCACGGCCGTGCGGGTATTCTAAGCAATGCCGACCGGCTATCTCACACGGATCGTGGAGTTTACGGCAACGCACCGGTTTCCCGATCTGCCGGAGTTCGCCGGCGCTACGGGAGACCACAGCCACCGCTATCGCTGCCTCGTGACCGTGAAGGGGGTGTTCGACCCCACCCGCGCCGGGGTCATGAGCCTCAAGGCCCTCGACACGTTGCTCCAGCGCGAAGTCGTAGAGCGCTTCAACGGACGGCATATTAACAGGGACGTCGCGGCCTTCGCCGCGGGAGCCTGGCTCGCGACGGGGGAGGCGGTGGCTGTCTACCTGTGGGAGCGCATCGGCACCGCGTTGCCGCCCGGCGTAACGCTGCATTGTGTGCGCGTCGAGGAAGGGGCTCATCTCTATTCAGAATATTTCGGCGAATCGTAGGGGCAGGATGCTGGCCGATTCGGCCATCGTCGAGGAGTGGCCCGTCTGGCTCGAGGTGAACGGCGAGCCCGCGGTCACGTGGATGTGCACGCCCGACCAGCTCGAGGAGCTCGCAGTGGGTTGGCTGCACGGCGAAGGCTACATCGGGTCCCTCGACGATCTCGTCCAGCTGCGTCCCTGCGCGCCCGATCTGGGCTTCTGGGCGGACGTGAAGCCGGAGCGGCTGGCCCAGGTGAAAGGCGAGAACCGCAAGCGCGTGTTGGCGTCCGGATGCGGCGCGGTCGCCACGATGCTCGCCGATCCGCAGGCCATGGCGCACGTGCCGGCGCGCGGCACGCCGCCGCCGCCCGAAACTTTGCGGACACTCTTCAAACAACTTTTCGCCAGCGGCGCGCGCTACAATGAGACGGGCGGCATTCACGCCGCGGCGCTCACCGACGGCAGCGCGCTGCTGTTTCACGCCGAGGACATCGGACGTCACAATGCGGTCGACAAGGTGATCGGCGCCGCCGTGCTGTCGCGGACGCCGATCGTGGCTCGCGGCCTGCTCGTCACCGGCCGCATCTCCGCCGAGCTGGCGTTCAAAGCGGCGCGTGCGGGGCTGGCGTGGGTGGCGACGCCCAGCGTGCCATCGACCCTGGCCGTGACGATCGCGGAGCGCTCGGGAATGGTCCTCGTGGGGCGGGCGGTGAGCGGCACGCCGCACGTGCACGCTCCGGAGGGATGACGCCTTCTCCGGACGAGCTGCGCGCGCTGCTCCGCCGGGCGCGCACCATCGCGGTGGTGGGACTTTCGCCGAAACCGATCCGGCCGAGCCATTCGGTCGCGCGCTACTTGCAGCGGGCAGGATATCGCATCGTGCCGGTGAATCCCGGTCACGCTGAGATCCTGGGGGAAAAGAGCTATCCGTCGCTAACGGCGGCGGCGCGCGATCACCCGATCGACCTGGTGGACGTGTTTCGGCGCAGCGAAAACGCGGGGCCGGTGGTGGACGAAGCCATCACGCTGCGCCCGGCGCCGCAGTTGATTTGGCTACAGCAGGGTGTCGTAGATGAGGCGGCGCAGGCGCGAGCCGCGGCCGCGGGCATCCCGTTCGTGATGGACCAGTGTCTTGCCGTCGAACACCGCCACCTCGAGGTCTAATGCGACGTGCCACGTTCGCCGTTCTCGTGCTCGCCGGAGCATCCCGCGCCGCCGCGCAAACGAGTCAGCAGCCGACCATCGTGCTGACGATCGGCGGCGGCGTAATCACCGGACATGGGCTGTGGACCATCGACAAGCAGCCACTCTGTCTCTTGAATCAGAGCACCGGGAGCTGCAGCGGCCTGTACGATACGCTGACGCTCTCCCGTTCCATCTCCCCCAGCATCGTGCTCGGTGCATCTGGGACCTATTTCCCCTGGCCCCATTTGGGGCTTCATGCGGAGATTTCCTACGTCGGATTCCCCAACGACGACGCTTGTGCGGCACTATTCCTTAATCCCGATGCCCCCGACGAACGCGCCCGGCAGATGTGCGACAACCTCTCGGCCGCGAGCGGCCGGGGCAGCGCGATCAGCCTGTTCGTAGGGGCGACACTGCGTGCCGCGAGCCGGCGCGCGGTCAGTCCGTACCTGCGCGGCAACGTGGGCTTCGTGAATTTCTCAGGCAGCACGACGGAGGTCGTCGGAGCGTACATCGACGGCACGGGGGCCCACGAGCGTCAAATCATCGAGGACTTGAGTCCGGGGGGGATCAAGCCGATGTTGGGCCTGGCGACTGGATTTACGAGTCCAATCGGAAGCGGCTATCAATTCCGGCTCGAGCTGCGTGACATGATGACAGCAATGGAACGCCTGACCGGACCCGCCAATGATCTGGCGGTTGCCCCCAGCGCGAATCGCTACTTTCACCACTTCACCTTGATCCTCGGGCTCGACGTCGTTCTGGAGCAGAAGCGCGGGCGGCGCTACTAGGTGGAGGTAGTACGCAGCGCGGTGCTCGCCGGGGGCGCCGCGCGCCGCTACGGCGGAGTGCCCAAGGGTCTGCTCGAAGTCGGTGGGCGTCGCATTCTCGATGGCGTGGTCGACGTGCTCCAGTCGGTCACCGGCGCGCTTCCTTTATTAGTCGCGAACGCACCCGACGCCGCCGCGTGGCGTCCCGACCTCACGACGCTGCCCGATGTACGAGCCGGCTGCGGCAGTCTCGGCGGGATTTACACCGCCGTCACCGCCGCTGCGGGCCCGGTGTTGTGCGTCGCCTGGGACATGCCCTTCGTCCCCGCGGCGTTGCTGCGCGCCCTGGCGCAAGCCGCGACGGGCGGCGAGTACGACGCGTTTCTCCCAGAGAGCTCGGGTAGGCGCGGTCTGGAGCCGCTGTGTGCCGTGTACGGGCCGGCGTGCCGCCCGGCGATCGCCCAGCGGCTGGAGCGTGGCGACTTGCAGGCCATCTCCTTCCACCCTGACGTGCGGGTCGGTATCCTCTCCCTCGCCGACGTCAAGCAGTTCGGCGATCCCGATGAGCTGTTCTTCAACGTCAACACGCCGGACGATCTCGCGCGCGCGGAGGAGTTGTGGCGGCGACACGCATGATCTCCATCATCGGCCTCAAGAACGCGGGCAAGACGACGTTCCTCGTCGCGCTCGCCGCGGAGCTCGCGCGCCGCAAGTTCCGCGTGATGACGATCAAGCACGGCTCACACCCGGCGGACGTGGATCAGAAGGGCAAGGACACCTGGCGGCATTGGCACGAAGGGAAAGCGGAGCGCGTCTTGATCGAGTCGCCGGGGCAGCGCGTGCTGTTCGAGCGCACGCAGCAGGAGTCCGATCCGATCACGCTGGCCCGCCGCTATCTGAGCGACGCCGACATCGTGCTGGTCGAGGGGTTCAAGCGGGCGCCGCTCCCCAAGATCGAAGTCTATCGCACGGTCGCCGGCCCCAAACCCGTTTTTGACCCTGCCGTGCACGATCCCGCCGATTGGGTCGCGATGATCACGGACGACCGCGATCTCCACGCACCCTTCCCCGTGTTTCGCTTCAGCGATACCGCGTGGCTCGTGACGGTCGCGAATCTCGCGTGGGATCGGGCGAAAATACTTCCGCCATGATGACGCCGGCCGAAGCAGCGCGAGTCATCGTGGACCACGTCCGGCCGCTCCCCGCCGAGCGCCGCCCGCTGCGCGCCGCGCTCGACGCCGTGCTCGCGGAGGACGTCGCCAGCCCGATCGATCTGCCGCCCTGGGACAACTCCGCGATGGACGGCTACGCCGTGCGCAGCGCGGATCTGAGGGACAGCGAAACCGATCTCGACGTGATCGAGACCGTTCCCGCCGGCCAGTTCCCCAGCAAGGCCATTGCCGCCGGGCAGGCGATCCGGATCTTCACCGGCGCGCCGCTGCCACAGGGTGCCGATACGGTAATCCGTCAGGAAGACACCGCTCAGCGCGCAAACGGGGGGACACGAGTCACGGTCCGCAATGCGCGCGACGCGAAGAAGAATGTCCGGCGCCGGGGGGAGGACATCAAGCACGGCACCGTCGTGTTGCCCGCCGGCGCGGCACTCGGGCCCGCGCAGCTCGGCGTGCTGGCGTCGATCGCCGTCGATCAACCGCTGGTGCACCGTGCGCCGCGAGTTGCCTTCATGGGATCGGGCGATGAAATCGTCGATCTCGATCAGAAGCGGGAGATTCTCGCCGGGACGAAGATCGCGAGCTCCAACTCCTACACCCTCGACGCCCTGATCCGCCGCGCGGCAGCCGAGCCTCTCAACCTCGGCGTCGCTCGGGATACCAGGGACAGCCTGAGAGAGCACCTGCGCGGCTCGGCGGGCGCCGACCTGCTCGTGACGACCGCCGGCGTCAGCGTCGGCGAGCACGATCTGGTGCGTGAGGTACTGCAGGAGCTGGGCGGCGAGCTGACGTTCTGGCGCATCGGGATGCGCCCGGGCGCGCCGGTAGGATTCGGGAGCCTCAGCGGCGTTCCATGGATCGGGCTGCCGGGGAATCCGGTAAGCACGATGGTCACGTTCGAGCTGTTCGTGCGGCCCGCCATCCGGCGCTTGCAGGGGCACGCGTTGCCGTTTCGCCGGACGGTGCCCGTCATCGTCCGAGAAGCGATCACCCTCGGTCCCAGGTTGCGACACTACTTGCGCGCAATAGTGGAGGGAGAGGAGGCGCGTTTGACAGGGCCGCAGGGGTCTGGCATTCTCACCAGTATGGCGCGCGCCAATGCCCTGCTCATCGTCCCGGCCGACATGCCGGCCGTTGCCGCCGGTACCGAGCTGCAGGCGCTGATCTTCGACGATCCGCGCCACGTCGCGGAACCTCCCTACTGATGCCTGCGCTCGCGTCCCCCGCCCTGCGCGGCGTGCTGCGGCTGTCGGGCTACGTGCTCCTCACGCTGCTCGTGTACTGGATCAATGCCGTGACGCCGTCGACGGCCCGATTCGGCATCCTGTATACGATTCCGGTGTTGCTGGTCACCTGGACCGAGGGTCTGGTCTGGGGAATCGTGTTCGCCGTGACCACCACAGTATTTCGCGAAGCCGTCGCGTGGATCCAGATGCCGGTCGACACGCCGATGTTGTGGCGCGTCTTCAACGGGTTGGCCTACCTCGCCGTGCTGGGCATCGCCATGGCGGGCCTCCAGACGCTGCGGCGCAGCCAGGCCCAGCTCGCCCGCCTCGTCACTCAGGACGCGCTCACCAACGTGCTGAACGCCCGTGCGTTCGTCGACCGGCTCGGCCAGGAGCTGGACCGCAATCGCCGCTATCCGCGCTCACTCGCGCTGATGTACATGGATCTCGACAACTTCAAGGTCATCAACGACACCCATGGTCACCAGACGGGGGACGCGGTGCTGCGGCTGGTCGCCGACGCGATGCGCTCGTCGGTGCGGCAAGCCGACGTCGTCGGGCGGCTGGGTGGCGATGAATTTGCGGTGCTCATGCCGGAGACGGACGCCCAGCTGGCGGATGCCGCGGCCCGGCGGCTGATCGCCGGACTGCGCAATGTGTTCAAGGGGACGCCCAACGTCACCGCGAGCATCGGCGTCGTCGCGTGCACGGCGACCGATGCAAGCAGTGACGATTTGCTCAGACGCGCGGACCAGGCGATGTACGATGCGAAGAAGTCCGGGAAGGACCGCGTGGTACAGGTCGCTCTTTGATCCTGCTGCTGCTCGCGCTCACCGCGGTGAGCGCGCACGATTCCACC
This sequence comes from Gemmatimonadales bacterium, assembly GCA_035637435.1. GTDB lineage: Bacteria > Gemmatimonadota > Gemmatimonadetes > Gemmatimonadales > GWC2-71-9 > 20CM-2-65-7. The sequence continues at coordinate 8,287 of DASPXD010000104.1, read as the reverse complement.
CCGCAGCTCTACTACAGCGTCTCGGTCCCCACCGACCGCTCGGCGTACCTGGTCGAGCTCCAAATCACCAATCCCCCCAATCCCAGCCGGCTCGTCATCCCGAACTGGGCGCCGGGGGCGTATCGGCTGATGGATTCGGGACAGAACATCGGGGGATTCGTCGCCGTCACCGCCGCGGGCGAGCAGCTTCCGGTCCACCAGGACTCTCCGATCTCGTGGATTGTCGACACCAGGGGCAACGCGAGGATCACGATCCGGTATACGGCCGGGTTGCGTGACACGATCCAGTGGCGGCGACCCAACAATCGCTGGTTCCTGCGTGCCGGCTCCGGCGTCGTCGACGGGCCGCGCACGTTCATGTATCTCGACGGTTGGAAGCAATCGCCGGTCCGGGTGACGTTCCAGCTCCCCACGGGCTGGCGCATCGCCACCGGACTCGTGCCCACGACGATCGACAGCCTGGCCTTCTCCGCAGCGAACTACGACGTGCTGATCGATTCGCCGGTTCTGCTGGGCCACTTTCTGTCGTATCGCTTCAACGCCGCGGGGACGCCGCATCGGGCCGTCGTCGATCTCGGCGGCGCCCGCGCCCACGCGCCGGCGGTGTTCGTGGACATGTTGCGCCGGATCTCCACCACCGCGATCGGCATCTTCGGCGGCGCGCCCTACAAGGATTACACCTACATCTTCGTCGGCGGCCGCGGCGGCGGACTCGAGCATCTCAACTCGACGACCATCGGCGTGACGACGGAAACGCTGGCGCGCAACCCGCGCGCGGCCGAAACGGTGAGCGCGCACGAGTTCTTTCACGCCTGGAACGTCAAGCGCATCCGGCCGGTCGAGCTTGGACCGTTCGATTACGAGCACGAGGTCCGGACGGTCAACCTGTGGTGGAGCGAGGGCGTGACCGACTACTACGCCGACGTCATTCTCGCGCGCGCGGGGCTCGACAGCCCCGGCGACTTCGCGCAGGGCATCGCGACCTCCATCGGCAATCACCGCGGCAACCCGGCACGGCTGCGCATCTCTCCGGAGCGCTCCTCATGGGCGGTCTGGGATTCGCCGGCCGTCAACGACAGCTACACGATCTCCTACTATCTGCAGGGCGAGCTGCTCGGGTTTCTGCTCGACCTCGGGATTCGCGATTCCACCGACAACGCGAAGTCGCTCGACGACGTCATGCGCTATCTGTTCGACCATTTCGCCGGCGAGCGCGGGTTCACGCGTGACGATCTGCTCGCTGCGGTCCGCGCCGCGACGGGACGCAACTTCGAGGAGTTCTGGCGGCTGTACGTGGCTGGCGTCACGGAGATCCCGTGGAACGACTACGTGCGGGCGGCGGGCTGGGAAGTGGTGTTCAGCGAAGAGCCGGCCATCGATGCGCGCATCGGCTCGATCCCGCCGGCCGTGCAGGGGGGACGCTGGCGTGCCGTCGCGGCGCCCGGCAGCGCGGCCGCCGCGGCGGGGCTCCAAACCGGCGACGAGCTGGTGCGGATCGACGGCCGCACGATCATCGATGGCAACGACGTCACGGCGATCGTCCGGGGGATCCGCCGCAACGCCCTGGTGGCCGTGGACGTCGTGCGTGACGGCCAACCGCTCGCGATCCGGTTCCGGGCCGGTACCTACCAGCGCGTGCGCGCGCAGCTGCGCGACCTGCCGGCGCCGACGGCCAGGATGCTGCGCATTCGCGCCGGGATCGTGCGGTGAACCAGCGCGTGATGGAGCTGGTGCTGATCTTCACGTCGATCCTCTTCATCGTCGACCCGTTCGCGGTCATTCCGACGTTCCTGGCGATGACCGTGCGCGACTCGCCGCAGCAGCGGCGCGTGCTGGCGCGGCGGGGCGCGTGGACCTGCGCGATTACGCTGATCGCGTTCGCGCTGGGCGGCAGCATGATCTTCAAGATCTTCGGGATCACGATCGGCGCGTTCAAGATCGCGGGCGGCGTGCTGATCGGCCTGAACGCGCTCGACATGGTGCAGGCGCGGCGCAGCCAGCAGCGCGAGACGGCGGTGGAAACCGCCGAGGGCATCGAGAAGGACGACATCGGGATCCTGCCGCTCGGCGTCCCGATGCTCGCGGGGCCGGGCGCCATCTCGACCGTCATGGTCCTCGCGTTGGGCGCGAAATCGCCCGCGGCGACGGCCGCCATCTACGTGTCCATCGTGCTCACGGCCGTGATCTCGTTTCTGGTGTTGTCGGCGGCATCGCTGGTGGAGCGCCGGCTCGGCCAGACGGGCATGCGGATTCTCACGCGGCTCATGGGGCTCGTGTTGAGCGCGATTGCCGTGCAGTTCATCATCGACGGCGTCAAATCGAGCTTGGGCTGAGATTCCCACCAACGGACTAGTCCATCCGGAGGAGAGGGACCGCACGTCCGGCCCATCGTTCGACTGATTGTGCGGAGAAATTGGCGTTCCTAGTGTTTCGCTCATGCCCTCTCCCCGTTCGTCGTCGACGCATCGCTAGATGTCATCCCCGCTCGTGAGTACGCTGCTGATCGAAGGTCCGGTGAACCGGCACTTCGCGCAGCTGCATCGCGACCCGCAGGCCCTCACCGACGCCGTCAACTTGTACCTGCAGACCGGCCTGCGGCGCGGCAACGGCGTCGTGGTAATCGCCGCCCCCGCCCACACCGATCGCTTCCTCACGCGGTTGCGTGAAGACGAGCTCGATCCCGGTGTGTTTCTCAAGTCGGGCCAGCTCGAGCTGCATGACGCCGAGATGACGCTGCGCAAGTTCATGCAGAACGACATGCCGGACTGGGACGATTTCCGCCGCTGCATGGCCGCGGTGTTCGAACGGGTACGGGCGTTCGGGCGCGGTACGACCCGGGCGTATGACGAGATGGTGAATCTGCTGTGGCACGAAGGTAAAGAAGAGGCCGCCATTCGTCTCGAGGAGTACTGGAACGAGCTCGCACGCTTGTATCCGTTCTCGCTGTTCTGCAGCTACATGCTCGACGTCCATCACGAGCACGCCTACGACGGACCGTTGGAAGAGATCGGCCGGACCCATTCCGACATCCTCGGGACCGCCGAGGATGAGCGGTTTCGCGTCGCCCTGGACGCCGCCAGCCGGGACGTGTTCGGGGTACCGCTGTCGCAGATGGTCGGGTTTTCCGGGCAAACCCACCCGGGCGAGCACCGCTTTCCCAGCGGGCAGCGCACGATGCTGTGGGTGAAGCGCAATCTCCCCTCGGCCAGCGCTGCGGTGCTGGAACGAGCACGTCGTTACTACGAAGAATCGTCGCCGCAATAATCCGTCATGACGTCGCCCGCCAGCAGTTCCTTCCTGACCGAGGCTCCGACAGGCCGCCACTGCGCGCAGTTTCACAGGGATCCGAATACGCTCACCGAATCCGCCTACGCCTTCCTCGAAGCAGGTGTACGGCGCGGTCAGAGCGTGCTGGTGATCGCCGGCCGTGATCATGCGGACGAACTGCTGAATCGCCTGGCCGCAAACAAGTTCAACCCCGGAGCACTGACCCATTCCGGCCAGCTGAGCATTCTGGAGGTCGACCATGTCATGCAGCAATGCATCGCGGGCGGCATGCCCGAATGGGGTCGGTTTCGCAACGCGCTCATGCCGATGCTGTCGCGCATCCAGCCCGGCGGACGGGGAACGCGAATCTACAGTGAGTTAGCGAGCGCCCTGTGGCAGGGCGGCAACCCCGAGGGCGCGATCCGTCTCGAAGAGCTCTGGAACGCGCTGGCCATCACCATGCACTTTTCGCTCTACTGCGGCTACACGATGGACACGCTCTCCGAGGAATCGTACGCGGGGCCGCTGGAGGAGCTGGGCCGGACGCATTCCGATATCCTCAGCACACCGGAGGATGAGCAATTCGGCGTCGCACTCGATCGGGCCAGCAAGGAGATCTTCGGGATCTCACTCACGCAGATGGCGGGCGTATCCAAGCAGGAGGGCGCTCGGCGGTTTCCGAGCGGGCAGCGGACGATGCTCTGGGTTAAACGCAACCTCCCGATGTCGACTGCCCAGATCGTGGAACGGGCGCGCCACTACTTCAGGGACAGCCACGCCTAGCGCTACATCCGTTTGTACTTCGGCCCGCTGCCCCCTTCCCGCGGCGTCCAGCGTGGTCCCAGCACATCCGTAGCCTTACAATCGACGCAATTCGGCGCATTGATCCGCAGCCCGTTCTCCGTCGCCTCGTAGACGCCGGCGGGGCACATGTGCGAGTAGAACCGCGCAACCTCGACTGGAACGTCCGCAGCAGCAATCAGATGGCTCGGGATGGTATCTCTGGTTGAATTCCCGGATTTGAATACCGCATCCACTTTCCCGGCTGACCCCGGGCGCAAGCCCGGGGAAGACCGTCGCGCGACCTCCACATCCACATGCATCCGATACGTCCCCCCCGGGAACCGCCCGCCGGTGAGCGTCATCAGCCCCGCTTGGAGGCCGCCAAGGTAGAACCCGTCGCGGAAGGCGAGCCGCATGTTGCGGGTGCGGTACAGATCGGCGCGGACGTACGAGGCGTCCACCTGGCGATCATATGCCGCGAGCGCGGCACTGCTCTTCAGGTTCTGGAAAATCGCGCGCGCGGCGAAGATCCCCGATTGCATCGCGTAATGAATGCCTTTGAGCGACGGAACGTCCACGAATCCGGCGGCATCGCCGAGCAGGACGATGCCGTCACCCGAGCGCCGTTCGGGCAGCGAATAGAGACCGCCCTCCGGGATCGTCTTTGCGCCCCATTCCACCAGTTCGCCGCCGGCGAGCAATGGCTCGAGCAGCGGATGCTGCTTGAACCGCTGCAACAGCAGATGCACATCGAGTCCCGCGTCGCGGTAATCGAGGCCCACGACCAGGCCCAGCGCGACGAGGGTCGGCTCGAGCGGATAGATGAAGCTGCCCCCGAAGGCATCGGTCGGGAGCGGCCAGCCGAGTGTGTGGATGACGCGATCGAGCGGCCGCTTCGTCTCCCACAGCTCTTTCACGCCGAGCGCGAAGATCTGGGGATTCTCCGACGGCACTTTCTGCCACTCGCACCACGCCTGTGCGAGCAGGCCGCGCGTGCCTTCGGCCAGCGCCGTGACCTTCGCGACCAGGTCGTTGGGCGGCGTACCACCGGGCGTCGGGTTCCCGCCTCGATCGAGACCGGCGGGCGCCGTCCGGACACCTGCCACCGCCGACTCCCGCACGAGCAGCTGCGCCGCGGGAAACCCCGTGAACAGATTGACCCGGAGCTCTTCGGCTTTGGCGCCAAGCCAGCGCACGATCTCGCACAGCGAGGCGATGTAGCGGCCGTGATTGCGCATCGATGGAGGCGTCGGCAGGCGCCATTTGCTTCCCGCGGTCAGCAGATACACGGCTTCCTTGCCAACCGGCGCGCGGAACGGGAAGTCGGAATCGGTTAGATCAGGAAACAGCTCACGGAATGCGCGGGGATTCACGACGGCACCGGAGAGCGAATGCTCGCCGAGCGCCTCGGCCTTTTCAAGCACGCCGATGTTGAGATCCGTTGCGTCCGTCTTGGCCAGCCTGGCGAGCTCGATGGCGCAGGCGAGTCCGGCCGGCCCGGCACCCACGATGAGGACGTCGAGCTCCATGCGGTCGCCGGCGCCTGGAGCGCCGTCTTGAAGAATGAGCTTGTCCAACGGCAGCGCAGGTTGATACTGCGCCGGAATGAACTCAGCCATGCAGTTTGCGGATCTCTTCGGTCAATCGCGGTACGATCTCGAACAGGTCTCCCACGACGCCGTAGTCCGCGACTTTGAAGATCGGGGCGTCCTTGTCCTTGTTGATCGCGACGATGACCTTCGCCGTACGCATGCCGGCGAGATGCTGGATGGCGCCGGAGATCCCGACCGCGATGTACAGCGACGGGCTCACGGTCTTCCCCGTTTGTCCGACCTGATCCGCATGTGCCCGCCACCCCGCGTCGACCACCGCGCGTGACGCGCCGACCGCGGCCTGGCCGCCGAACGCGTGCGCCAGCTCTTCCAACACCTTGAAGTTGGCGGGCTCCTTCAGCCCGCGGCCACCCGAGATGATCACCTGCGCTTCGGCGACGTCGAGCGTCCCCGCTGGTGCAGCCTTGATCTCGCGTACCCTCACCCGCCCGCTGCCGGTCACCGGAACGGTCTCGGGCGTCACGCTGGCGGCGCGCTCATCGGGCGTGAAAACGTTGGGCCGCAACGAAAGGACTACCGGCTGCGACGTCACCTTCACCTTCACTAGCGCTTTGCCCGCGTACACCGGCCGAGTCACGAGGAATCCGCTGCTATCTGCGGCGACATCGGTGAGATCGGCGGCCACACCAACGCCGAGCTTGGCCGCGACGCGCGGCGCCAGGTCTTTGCCCGTCGCGGTCGCGGCAAACACCACGGCGCGGTACCCACCGGCCTTTGCCCGCTCGGCAATTGCCGTCGCACAGCCTTCCCGGTCCGATGTGTCGCTGACGATCGCGTCGACCGCGTCGGTCAACCGGCGCGCGGCCGTCACAACTTCGAACGATACCTTGCGCAACTTGCCGTCACGCTGCTCGAGCACCGCGAGGACCCGAGTCACAGGACTTTGGCTTCTTCGCGCAGCAGCCGCACCAGCTCGCCGACGGCCCCCGCCCCCTCGCCGACGATCTTTCCTTCTTTCCGCGCGGGCGGTGGCATGAGGGCAACAACCTCGAGCGCACCAGCTCCCGGCTGCACGGGCTTCACCTCCAACGGCTTTTTCTTCGCCGCCATGATCCCCTTGAGCGCGGGGTAGCGGGGCTCGTTGAGGCCCTTATCGGCGGTGAGGACGGCAGGCAGCGGGAACTCGACCACTTCGATGCCCCCCTCGATCTCGCGCTCCGCGACGCCCGTGGCGCCGTCGATATCGAGATGCGAGATGGCGGTGACACAGGGCATTCCGAGCAGCTCGGCGACGAGTGGACCGACCTGGTGATTGTAGTCATCGATCGCCATCCGGCCGAACAGAATCAGGTCCCAGCTCGCGCCTTTCAGCTCGGCAGCGATGAGCCGTGCGGCTTCAAAGGGGTCTGCCGGAATCTTGTCGGCCTGGAGGAGCACGCCACGATCGGCGCCCATCGCGAGCGCGGTGCGGATCGTTTCCTGCGCGGCGGCCGGGCCGAGGCAGATCACGGCGACTTCGCCGCTGCCCGCCTTTTCCTTGCGCCGCAACGCCTCCTCGACGGCGAACTCGTCATACGGATTCATGACGAACTTCACGCCGGCCTCGTCCAAACTTTTGCCGTCGGCAGCGATTTTGACGCGCGTTTCCGAATCGGGGACGCGCTTGATGCAGACCGCGATTTTCATGAGGACCGAAAGCTACGCTACCGTCTCGCCATGCGGAACACGGCGATGCCCCAACTTTCGGGATCGTCGGGTGGGTCGTCGTTCCAGTCGTTGTAGGAGTGGGAGCCGTCCGAACGGTAGCGCAACACGTAGGCGCCAGCGGGCAGCGTGATCACGCCGTCGAAGATGCGGTTCTTATCGGCGCCGCCGGCCGGGTTGGTTTCGTCGTACTTCATTTCCCACACACGGCGCCCGCCGGCATCCTCGATCCAGCCGTAATCGAACATGTCGTCATCACGGCCCTCGCCGACGGCCAGGACGCGCAGCCGCGTCGCTTCCGTCAGGCGGAACGTCGCGCGCGCGTCTTCGTCGTTGGCCATGTGCTCGAGCTGCGCCACGGTCACGTCGTTGCCGGGGCCGCGGGCGCGCATGAACGGCCCGATGTCGGCGGGATTCAGCCGCCGGCTGGCGGGGAAGACGCTTACGCCCCAGTAGCGCGCCTCGGCGGGCGGCGCGCCATTCCAGTCGTTGTAGGAGTGCGAGCCGTCGCTCTTGTAGTACACGAGATAATTGCCCGGTGCGAGATGCATCGTCCCATCGAACAGCCGGTTCTTCGCGGCGCCGCCGGCATGCTCCGTGTTCTCGAAGGTCATCGACCAGATCCGCTTGTGCTGTTCCGCATCCACGATCCACGCGTAGTCCGCCATGCGGTCGCGGAAGCCCTCGCCGATGGCATAGATGTGCACATCCATCGGACGCCGCAGCGCGAAGCCGGCCGACCGCATCTCGTCGTCTCTGATCCCGATCAGTGAGACGATGGTCTGGCCTTGCGGCACCGGCTCGTACTCGAAGGGACGGACCGACGCCCGCGCTGCCGGGTCGGCCACGCGCAACGTGAGCCCCCAGAACTCGGGATCGGTCGCCGGTACGTTGTTCCAATCGTCCGGGCTGTGGGAGTCGTCGCAGGCGAAGTACGCGACGTAGTGTCCCGGCTTGAGCTGCAGCGTCTCGTGCACCAT
>DASPXD010000103.1:0-4041 GCA_035637435.1 Gemmatimonadales bacterium | reverse complement strand
CGCCGCACCAGAACCGGAGCGCGCCGCTCCTCTTAACGGCCGGCCGCGGGCTGCCGCGTGACCACTCCGTACACGCTCGCGGCGTCGATGTGGGACGCGTCGCCCGGTGTCGTGATGACGGCGCCGAAGCGATTCTGCCCGCCGATCGACAATGCCAGGGCGAAGGCACTGCGGCGGAGGCCGCCATCGGTATCGAGCCGGGCGATGATCTCGATCGGCCAACGCGACGACGTGCCGGGCGTCCGCCAGGCCACCCCAAACGCATACGAGGGCTCCGCGTGGGCCGTGACGTGCGCGACGGTCGACACCGCGAGGGCGCGAATTGGAGCCGGATGCCAGGTCAGGCCGGGGGCGAGCGCGATCCGCTGCCGCTGCCCTCCGACGAGCGGCTGCCCGAGGTTCGCGGCGACCGCGCCCACCGTGAGCCCAGGCATCGCCACGTACGTCACGCCGACGTCCCACCCGGTCGAGGTGATCCCCGTGCCCCCGTAGCGCGCCACAGCAACTCCCGCCGCCAGGCCCTGCGACCCTCCCGCGATTCCCAGGCGCAGGGTGCTGCCGCGGATGCCCGCATCGAAGAGGTCGCGTTGGTAAGCAAGGGAGAGTCCGCGCGAATTGAAGCCGGCGTTGATCTGGCGCAGCCGCCCGCGCGCGCCGGGATCTCCGACCGATAGCTCGGCGTAGATCGACGCGTCGCGGAGCACGCCCAGCCCCGCGGGATTGACCCAGACGGCGCGGGGATCGCGCACGTCGGTTGGAAAGAGGTAGGCGGTGGCGCGGTTGGGGACTTGCTGGGCGCCGATGCGGTTGGTGGAGAGGGCTGCTACGCAGAGCAGGCCTGCGGTGGCAAGCCTCACGGTTGCGCGACGATCGTCGAGCGCAGCACCCGGACGGCGGGAATCGAGACCGTTTGATACGGAAACGCTACCGTAATCGTCGAGCTATCGGTGCCTTCGGCGCCGAGATAGCGACCGTCGGCCGCGATGAAGTGTCGCGTCGTCTCTGTCCCCGATCCTGTGACCTCGACCGGCTGATTGGCCTGCGTGCCTTTTCCCGAAACAGCGTACGTGGATGCTACGTCGAGGCGCAGTGCCCGGACTCCCGCACGCTCCTCCCACGTCGCCACATGGGAATTGTTGACTGCGCGCCGCGTCACATCGATGACCACGCGATCGTCCGCCGAGGTGGTATCGGTCCACTCCGCACCAGGTACCAATCCGGTGCGAGGCATGCGCGGGTAAAACGTTCGCAACAAGCCAAGCAGCTGCACGAAGGCCGCTGCACGGGTGGAGTCGGACACGAGCGTCAGGCTCGAGGCCCCGGACGTCGTCAGGCGGCCGTCGTACACCAGGCCGTGAGCGGCGTGGAGGTCGATGCTCAGCGGCAATGTCGTCCCGGAGTCGAGCGCGATCGAATCAACCGTAAACGTCAATCGATAGCCCAGGCTGTCTGCGGGACCGACAATCGTGGCCGTGAAAAACAGCTTCGTCCCGCGATCGATGATCTGCGTGGCCTGACCGGGGAGTTGTTGCTCGGCGTGGAGTGCCTGGTGCGCTACGTAATGGAGGATGCTCGGTCCAATGTGCAGGCCGGCGGTCGGCGAAGGCGCTACCGGTGGCACGGCCGGAGGAGCCGCCGGGAGGTTCGCTGGTATCGGATTGGATGGGGGGTTCTTGGGCGTGCAGCTCAGCGCGCTGGCTGTGGCTGCCAGAAAAACGAGGCGACGCATCGGCTATTCCTTACTCTTGGTACGGCCGAAGATGGCGACCACCTCGGTCTCTTCGCTCGTCACCTTGAGCAGTTTCCACCCCCGCTTGAGCATGTCGTTCCGCCAGGTGATGAGCTTCTCCCATTCTGGGGCCGTCGTTCGAAAGACCCGGAGGTCGGCGACATTCTCCCAGTGGGGAGGATAGGGTGTGGATTTGGAGGCCCCAGGCGGCTGTGTGGTCACAGAGGAGGAAGTGGTGAGACCGTAAGCCGAGTTCTGTTTACTCGTTGGTACGAGCAGATGGTCATCTCTCTGGGATGGCTGTCGCCAGCCACCTCGTGCGGCCTACCCGCAGCTCAAACGACCCGGGCCGGGTCTCGCTGCTTATTTGGCCTTGCTCCGACCGGGGGTTGCCGTGCCACGCCCGTTGCCGGACGCGCGGTGGGCTCTTACCCCGCCGTTTCACCCTTACCCTTTGGATACAAGGGCGGTCTGTTCTCTGTGGCCCTGTTCCGTCGCCTCTCGGCGCCCAGGCGTTACCTGGCGGTCTGCCCTGTGGAGCTCGGACTTTCCTCGAATGGCCCCTGCAGCCGGCCACCCGCGACCATCGGCCCCACCACTTCCAGGCTGGGAAGTTACCGGCCACTGGGGCCGGCGGGCAAGGCTTACTTCGCAAAGCGCCTGATCACGCGACCCAAACTGTCGGTCGCGGCGCCGTCGAGCCAAAACCCTGCATGCTCGGTGAACGCGGCGAATCGCAGGCGCGACAATTCGGCTGGCGCGAATGTCGCGCGCGCGGGCTCGAGGCCGATGGCGGAGAGCGCGAAGACTTGGCGCGCGCGATAGCGCCGCATCAACGCCGGCCGCGTGTCCTCACGCAGCCAGAGCAGAACGGGCGCGTCGGGGCTCGAAAACCCGCGCAGCAAGCCGAGCGAGAACCAGTCGGCGGGCACTGCGCGGGCGTGAAAGGCAAATCGCAGGTCAGGACGCAGGCGCCGCAGCTCACCGCGCAGCGCCAACGCGCGCTCGGCGACCGCGTCCTCGAGCCCCTGGACATAGCGGCTCAACCAGCCGCGCTCGAGCAGCGTGTCGTAGCGAACCGCCGGTGGCAGCGCGGCGAGGCGGTCCACCTCGGCACGATCCAGACCCAGCGTCGCCAAACCAACGCGATAATCGGCATCGCAAAAGCCGCTGCCGCCAAAGGACATCATCGCGCTGTCGAGGTCCAATGCGACGCCGGTGATCACCTCGGCTTTGATCGCGCCCGCCCCCAGCCGTGCGAGCACGCGATACGTGGGGCGTAAGCCATTGCGCCAGTACAGCGAGTCGAGCCCACACGGAATTCGTGTCAGCTCGCCATGCCGGTCGACTTCGTTCGCTCCGTCCGAGGAAATCGCCGAGAGTGCAGCGGCCGGAAACCAGCGGATACTCGTGGCCTGCAGCCGTTCGCCCGTAATCTTCCAAAGGTTGCGAGTGCTGATCGTATCGGTGACAGCCGCCTGTGGGATCGGCGTCGCGAGCGCATTCAGCGCCGCGACGTCGACGAATCGCAACAGCGAATCGAGCGACCAGAGCGTAAATCGGCTCCACAGTCCGCGCTGCCCCTGCCGGTGGACCCAGCTGGGGACCGAAATGGCTTCGCCCGCTTCCCCTTTGGGATTGACCGGTTCCGGCAGAGCGATGGCCTCAGCTCCCGCGGGGGGGGCCAGCATCGGGGGGTGCTCCGTGACACGCTGTGGAGCCTCGTCGAGCTGCAGCGGGGTGGCATGTGTCGCCGCGCCGACGCTCGCCCATTCTGCCGGTCGCCGCGTCCAGCGGGCAAGCGCCACGAGGAAGGCGCGCGTCGCGGCATTGGTGTCGGCGGCGGCCAGCAAGTTGCGGCTCGCGACAACAATGAGTCCGTCTCGTGCGCGGCTTGCCGCTACCACCGCGGCGTTGGGCGCGCGCGCCAGCGTCTGGCTGCGATCGCGAACCGCGAGCGGGCGATTGCGGCCGGCCGGGAATGGCGCGAAGCCTGCGTTGTCGAGCGCCGAATGCGGGAGGGGCGTCGCCGAGATCTCCAGCGCGCGCGGATCCTCGCCGATCACGACGCCGGCGCCCTGCGCCGCCAGCCACTGGTTCATGACCCGCCGATCCTGTTCACCGTCGGTGTAGCCGAGGACGACGACGCCGTCTCGGTGGATCCATTCGGTGAGAATCGCGAGGTCGCCCATGGTCAACGCGTCTCCCCCGGGCTCCCGCCCGCCGAGCAGCAGGAGCGTGCGATAGCGACCCAGATCTGAACGCGTGAGATGGGGATAGAAGCGGCGGTACTCCACGTGATAGCCGGCGGC